>DATLGV010000381.1:0-6359 GCA_035540275.1 Acidovorax sp.
CTGCGCTGGTGCAGGGCGTGCCGCAGCTGTCGGGCGCGAGCGTGATGGCCACCGACTTGCGCGCCTCGGCCTGCCTCGTCATCGCGGGCTTGGTGGCCGACGGCGAGACGCGCATCGACCGCATCTACCACCTGGACCGCGGCTACGACCGCATGGAAGAAAAACTGCGCGCCCTTGGCGCTGACATCGAACGCATCCAATGATCACGTTGGCACTGTCCAAGGGACGCATCTTCGAGGAAACGCTGCCGCTGCTGAAGGCCGCCGGCATCGAGGTCACCGAGGACCCGGAGAAGTCGCGCAAGCTGATCCTGCCGACCACGCGCGAGGACGTGCGCGTGGTGCTGGTGCGCGCCACCGACGTGCCTACCTACGTGCAGCATGGCGGCGCGGACCTCGGCGTGGCCGGGCGCGACGTGCTGCTGGAGCATGGCGGCGAGCAGCTCTACCAGCCGCTGGATCTCCAGATCGCCAAGTGCCGCATGAGCGTGGCGGTGCGCGAGGACTTCGACTACGCGGCAGCGGTGCGCCAGGGCTCGCGCATCCGCGTCGCCACCAAGTACACCCAGGTTGCACGCCAGCACTTCGCCGACAAGGGCGTGCACGTGGACCTCATCAAGCTCTATGGCTCGATGGAACTGGCGCCGCTGACCGGCCTGGCCGATGCCATCGTGGACCTGGTCTCCACCGGCAACACCCTCAAGGCCAACAACCTCATCGAAGTCGAGCGCATCATGGACATCAGCTCCTACCTGGTTGTGAACCAGGCCGCGCTCAAGCTCAAGCAGGCGCCGCTGCGCCGCATCATCGATGCGTTTGCCTCGGCCATACCGGCCGAACAAAACTGACTTCCACCCAACGACTGACACTATGACTTTGGTAGCTGCTCCCGCCCGTCTGTCCACCGCTGCGGCCACTTTTGAGGCTGAATTTGCAGCCCGCCTGCATTGGTCTGCCGACACCGACGCGGCCATCGAGCAGCGCGTGGCCGACATCCTGGCCGACGTGCACAAGCGCGGGGATGCGGCCGTGCTGGAGTACACCGCCCGCTTCGACGGACTGAGCGTGCCTGCGCTGTCCGCACTGGAGCTGACCCAGTCTGAACTCAAGGCCGCCTTCGATGCCCTGCCTGCCGCGCAGCGCAATGCCTTGCAGGCCGCCGCTGCCCGGGTGCGCAGTTACCACGAGGCGCAGAAGAAAGCGTCGGGTGAAAGCTGGAGCTACCGCGACGAAGATGGCACCCTGCTGGGCCAGAAGGTGACGCCCCTCGACCGTGTGGGCATCTATGTGCCCGGCGGAAAGGCGGCGTACCCGTCGAGCGTGTTGATGAACGCCATCCCGGCCCATGTGGCTGGCGTGGGCGAAATCATCATGGTGGTGCCCACGCCCAAGGGCGAGAAGAACGCGCTGGTGCTGGCCGCCGCCTACGTGGCGGGCGTCACCCGCGCCTTCACCATCGGCGGCGCCCAAGCCGTGGCGGCGCTGGCCTACGGCACGGCCACCGTGCCCAAGGTCGACAAGATCACCGGCCCCGGCAACGCCTACGTGGCCAGCGCCAAGAAGCGCGTGTTTGGCACTGTGGGCATCGACATGATTGCAGGCCCGAGCGAAATCCTGGTGCTGGCCGACGGCACCACGCCGCCCGACTGGGTGGCCATGGACCTCTTCAGCCAGGCCGAACACGACGAGCTGGCGCAAAGCATCCTGCTGTGCCCGGATGCCGCCTACCTCGACGCCGTGCAGCACTCAATCGACCGCCTGCTGCCCACCATGCCGCGTGCCGAAATCATCGCCAAGAGCCTCACCGGCCGGGGCGCACTGATCCTGACGAAGGATATGGAAGAAGCCTGCGCCATCAGCAACCGCATCGCGCCCGAGCACCTGGAAGTGAGCAGCACCAACCCGCACCGCTGGGAGCCGCTGCTGCGCCACGCGGGCGCGATCTTTCTCGGAGCCTATACCTCCGAAAGCCTGGGCGAC
Source organism: Acidovorax sp. (assembly GCA_035540275.1). GTDB lineage: Bacteria > Pseudomonadota > Gammaproteobacteria > Burkholderiales > Burkholderiaceae_C > Acidovorax. Next base: position 1,980 of record DATLGV010000381.1, read on the forward strand.
TACTGCGCGGGCCCCAACCACGTGCTGCCCACCAGCGGCACGGCCCGCTTCTCGTCCCCGCTGGGCGTGTACGACTTCCAGAAGCGCAGCAGCCTCATCGAGGTGAGCGAGGCCGGTGCCCAGGTGCTGGGCAAAATCGCCGCCGAGCTGGCCTATGGCGAGGGCCTGCAGGCACACGCGCAAGCCGCAGAGATGCGATTAAAGTAGTTTTCTTGGTCAAGCCCTTCAAGCCGCCATACCGCAAGGCTTGGCGGCTTTCTTGTTTCTCAAGCCAGGATACTTGACGATTGCGGATCGGAGGAGCGAGAAATGATTGGAGCGCCAGAGCATCTGTTGCTTGAAGTATTTGAGGGGTATGCGGAATTAGCGATACCGGCTCGCGATTTAGTTTCAGAGCGGGTGCCGATACGGTTTCATCCGAAGACGTTGCGGCTCGAAGCGTTTTTCCCTCCCGCCTCCGAGGTGGTAGGAGTTTTGGGGCCGGAACGCGAGTCGATCTTGCTGCTTCTGCGCAATGTGGTGTTGAGCGAGCCGACCAATATGGTTCAGTTGAGGGCAGAGGAGCTTCAGCTCTACCGGAGCAATGCACTGTCTGAGTGGCCTGAAAGCCTCGGTCTGACTTGGTCGGATAACGACGGCGAGGGTGAAGATCTACGGCGATTGGAATTAGCCCCGCAGCATCAAGCGCTCGCATTTCAGGCGAGCCAGACAATTTCCATCGAACACCCGTTTCAGATTTATTACGGGAATGCTTGCCCAAGCTTGCGCAGCCCTACGACGTTGGAGCACCACTCGTTACCCGAGACGATTTCATTCTGCAGCGATTTCCCTCAGCCTGGATTGCTTTGCGCTTTCAGTAGTGACGATTTTTTCGCAAAGGAGGAGCGAATTCACGCGGGATGGATGCTGATCCACGGGCGACAGCTGCCACCAGCACTGCAGATCAGAGGGCGAGAGGTATGTTTTTTCGGTGTGAAAGACATGGGCGAGCCCTCATATCTTCCGCTGGTCGATGACTGGGGCTCTGCTTTGCCTGATTCCATCATGAAAAGTCTCATGGACATGGAGCACACGCGTTTCGCCAGCACATATCTTGCGCTGAAGTACTTTCTGGCGGGTAAGCAAGCGGATTTATGGCTCGAGGCCAGGTACATGTTGCTGATGACATGTGTGGAGGCAATGGATGGAGCATTCAAGCTCAAGGAAGCAAAAACAGCATCGATGCTGGGCATCTCGTCAGATTCCGCTCTGCTTTTCAATTGCATGCGAAATAAGCTTGTGCACGGTTGCGGTGGATATCGGCAAGCTTTTGACGCGTTTCTGCAGCAAGACCTCAAGCAGCGCTCACTCCCGGTGGAGCTGGCCGATTGCGTAAGGGGCGACAGTGATCTTGATTTTGGGAGGTTATGGCTGAGGCTTTGCGAGCGTTTGGATGCATTCTGGTGCGCGTACTTGGGTATACCGGATGAACTGACGAGACACAGATATTCGCCTATCCCTTTGATGGGCGCGGTAGACAAAAACTCACTTCCTTGAAGTGCTGTGGGAGTTGCACGAAGTTCGTGGTGCACGAAGTTCGTGTACCATTTGCCCCATGAAAAACATCACCGTGACCATGGACGACACCGTTGCCGAATGGGTGCGCGTGGAAGCCGCCAAGCGCGGCAGCAGCGTCTCGCGCCTGCTCGGTGAATGGCTGGCCGAAAAGATGCGCCAGGAAGACGCCTACGCCCAGGCCATGCGCGAGGCGCTGGGGTTTGAATCCTGGGGCGCGTCCAGCGGGCCCTATGTGCCGCGCGACACCCTGTTTCTGCGCTGAACGGGGCAGACCACATGGCCACCGTCCCCATCTTTGTCGATACCGAAATCCTGCTCGCCAGCGTGGACGACCGCGATGCCGAGCGCCAGGCGCGAGCGCGTGAATGGATCAGCTTTTGCTGGCAGACGCGCAGCGGCCGCATCAGCTCGCAGGTGCTCAACGAGCTGTACAACCAGGCCATCCAGCGTTTTGACGGCCCCCACGTGCTGCAGCAGGTGCGCGCCCAGGTGCGCCGCCTGCGCGTGTGGCTGCCGCCGCACCTGGACTCGTACACCGTGGACGGCGCCTGGGACCTGCAGGACCGCTACCGCCTGGGCTACTGGGACGCGCTCATCCTCTCGTCCGCCCACCAGCAAGGCTGTCGCTACCTGCTGACCGAGGCGTTGCCACACGACCAGCCGATGGACGCCGTGCGCCCCATCAACCCGTTTCTCATGACCCCCAACGAACTGGACACCACCGAATGACTACTTCCGCGTCGTCCCCCCTCCAGGCCCTGGCCCGCATCCGCCCTGACGTGCGCGCGATGCACTCTTACGTCGTGCAGCCCTCCACCGGCATGCTCAAGATGGACGCGATGGAGAACCCCTTCCGCCTGCCCGCGCATTTGCAGGCCGCGCTGGGCCAGCGCCTGGGCGCGGTGGCACTCAACCGCTACCCCGGCGACCGCATTGCCGACCTGAAGGCGGCCCTGGCCCAGTACGCGGGCATGCCCGAGGGCTACGGCATGGTGCTGGGCAACGGCTCGGACGAACTCATCACCCTGCTGGCGCTGGCCTGCGCACAACCTGGCACGGGCCAGCGCGCCACCATGCTGGCGCCCATGCCGGGTTTTGTGATGTACCCGCTGTCGGCGCAGCTGCAGGGCCTGGACTTTGTCGGCGTGCCGCTCACGCCCGACTTCGAGCTGGATGAGCCCGCCATGCTGGCTGCCGTCGAACAGCACCAGCCTGCCATCACCTACATCGCCTACCCCAACAACCCCACGGCCACGCTGTGGGACGAGGGCGCGGTGCAGCGCATCATCGACGCTGCGGGTGCGCAGGGCGGCATCGTGGTCATGGACGAGGCCTACCAGCCCTTTGCCAGCCGCACCTGGATCGACCGCATGCGCGCCGAGCCCGCGCGCAACGCACACGTGCTGCTCATGCGCACGCTCAGCAAATTCGGCCTCGCAGGCGTGCGCCTGGGCTACCTCATCGGGCCCGCCGCACTGGTGAGCGAGATCGACAAGGTGCGCCCGCCCTACAACGTGAGCGTGCTCAACTGCGAAGCCGCCCTGTTTGCGCTGGAACATGCCGAAGTTTTTGCCGCCCAGGCCGCAGAGATCCGTGCCGAGCGCACCACACTCATCGCCGCGCTGCGCCAGATGCCGGGGGTCGAAAAGTGCTGGGACAGCGAGGCCAACATGGTCCTCCTGCGTGTGGCGGATTCCGCCAAGGCCTACGGGGGCATGAAAAACCGCAAGGTGCTGGTCAAGAACGTTTCTACAATGCACCCATTGCTGGCCAACTGCCTGCGCCTGACGGTAGGCAATGCCGAAGACAACGCGCAGATGCTGGCCGCACTCCAAGCCTCCCTATGACTTCCTCCGCACTCGTACCTTCCGCCCCATCGGCTGACCCGATGGCCGACCGCATTGCCGAGGTCAGCCGCAACACCGCCGAGACGCGCATCAGCGTGCGCATCAACCTCGACGGCACCGGCCAGGCCAAGCTGCACACCGGCATCGGCTTCTTCGACCACATGCTCGACCAGATCGCCCGCCACGGGCTGATCGACCTGGACATCGACTGCGAAGGCGACCTGCACATCGACGGCCACCACACGGTGGAAGACGTGGGCATCACCCTGGGCCAGGCCTTGGCGCGTGCTGTGGGCGACAAGAAGGGCATCCGCCGCTACGGCCACGCCTATGTGCCCCTCGACGAAGCGCTCTCGCGCGTGGTGGTGGATTTTTCGGGCCGCCCCGGCCTGCACATGGACGTGAAGTTCACGGCCGGCAGCATCGGCCAGCTCGACACGCAGCTGGTCTACGAGTTCTTCCAGGGCTTTGTGAACCATGCGGGCGTGACGCTGCACATCGACAACCTCAAGGGCTTCAACGCTCACCACCAGTGCGAAACCATGTTCAAGGCGTTCGGGCGCACGCTGCGTGCGGCGCTGGAGCGCGACCCGCGCTCGGTCGGTGTCATCCCCTCCACCAAGGGCTCGTTGTGAAAATCTGGATCAAATCAGGCACTACCGCCTGATGGATAAGCGCTAGTAGCTATGAATATGGAAGCAAAAACCGTCGCGGTCGTGGACTACGGCATGGGTAACCTGCGCTCTGTGTCGCAGGCCGTGCAGGCCGCAGCCGAGGGCACGGGCTGGACCGTGGTCGTCACCCAGCACCCCGAAGACGTGCGCGCCGCCCAGCGCATCGTGTTGCCAGGGCAGGGCGCCATGCCCGACTGCATGCGCGAGCTGCGCGAGTCCGGCCTGCAGGAATCGGTGCTCGAAGCCGCTGCCTCCAAACCGATGTTTGGCGTGTGCGTGGGCATGCAGATGCTGCTGGACCA
>DATLGV010000382.1:0-4434 GCA_035540275.1 Acidovorax sp.
GCAGGGGTGCGGGTGTAGTACGGTGTGTCCACCACCAGCACCCAGCCCACCATCTGGTCGTGGATGTTGCAGCCCAGGGTGACCACGCCGGACTTGTCGAACAGCACCGGGTTGGACGGTGTGCCGCTGTAGAGCTTGAGCTCGAACTTCTTGGCGGGCGAGAACGAATACACGTGGTGCCGCACGGTGTCGTGATTGGGGAACCGCACCTCGGTGCCTACCGGCACCACCAGCACGCCGGGCACGAACTGACGCTTCTCCTGCGCCATCTCCACACCGGCGAGCGGCTTGACCTGCTTGCGGGCCTCGGCCGAGTCCAGAAACACCACGGCATCGGCCAGCGGCTTGCCTGCGGCGTCGGACACCTCGACCTGCAAGGTGCCCGCCCAGGCGCCGGCGGCCCCTGTGGCCAGCAGTACTGCGCACCAGGCCCTGCGCCCCGCAGGCACCCGCCGCTTGGGTACACCGCGGTGGCTCATGGTTCGATCGCCAGGCCCACCAGGGGGGCGCCATCGCCCACCAGGCCCAGGGGGCGGGTGGCGCCGGTGGCCAGGTCCACCTGGTGCAGCCGGGTCTGGGGGTCGGCCGCCGTGCGCACGGCAATCAGGGCCGTGTTGCCCACGTCGGCAATGTCAAAGCTCACGTCCGTGAGCGGCCCCAGCCCCAGCGGGCCCACGGTGCGCAACTGCCCGGCGTTGGGCGAGACCACGGGCTGGGTGCCCTCGCGCGAGCCCTGCATCACCAGCACGCCCAGGGCACGGTCAATGGCGTAGTTGGTGGTGATCTTGCTGTCGTTGGGGTTGTAGGTATAGGCGGCACCGGCAATGTCGGGCCTGCGGCGGGCGTTCACGTCGCCCCAGGCGTAGCGCAGGCTGGGGTCGGGCTGCACGCCCTCCACCGCGGCGTCGCCATCGACCACGGCCCCGGTGTCGGGGTGCAGGCGCAGGTTCTGGCCGGTGTTGGACACCACACGGATGCGGTCGGCCGCCGGGTTGAAGTCAAAGCCGAACACCGTGCCCTGCAGCGCCAGCGCAGCAGGCGCGGGGCCCACCGGGCGCAGCGCGCCGGTGGGGATGTCGAGCGTGTACAGGCGGCCCGCTTGCGACAGCGCATAGAGCACGCCCTTGGCCACGCGGAAGTCGATGCCCACCAGCCGCTCGCCGGGCGCCAGGCCCGTCACGGGGCGCCGCTCCAGAATGCGCCCGGGCTGCGCGGCCTGGAAGGTGATGAGTTCCTGCGAGGCCGTCACCGCCACCAGGGTTTCGCGCAGCCCGGTGTCGGGCCGGGGTGCCGCACAGCCGGCCAGCACGGCAAGGGCCACAGCGGCGGCTGCACGCAACGTGGAGGAGGGAAAGAACGGATGCATGACAGGCCTCGCAAGTGTTACAGGTTTATACTTGATCGGCTGCGACCGCGGCAGAGGCAAGGGCAAACCCTGAGCCCTGCATTCACTTTGGTTTTGATAGCATCAAAGGCACTTTTTACAAGCGCTACTGGCGTTTTTACCAATGATTTTCGCGCCACCTTCTGTTGCACTTTGATTCCACCGCTCCAGGGTCGTACATCACCGTATTTGTAACAAATACGGTGATGCAGATCGGGCATGGGCCACCTGAAACGCTCATGACACATTGGGTGGTTATTGCCCGTACTGCTCCCACTCAGGCGCCCATGCAACGGGTGCGCGGCGGCTGGCGGGCACCGTTATTGCTTTGCGCAGAGGCCCACCGTTCGATCACGCTGTGATCCCTTTAGAGACCCAAGGACCCCCATGTCGGCTGCTTCCACCTTCAAATCCCTGTCGATCTCCAACCGGCTCCGTCTGGGGTTTGGCTGCATGCTGGTGCTCCTGTTGGCGGTGGCAGGGGTGGGCCAGCTGTCCATGGGCAAGGTGCACGATCAGATGATCCAGATCACCGGCGTGGGCGCCAGCAAGGCCAAGCTGGTGAACGGCATGCTGGAGAGCGTGAGCGCCATTGGCATCCAGAGCCGCTCCGCCGTCATGCTCGGCGACATCTACCCCAAACAGGCGCGCGAACAGATCGCGGCCGTGGGCAAGACCCTGAAGGAATACGCCACCCAGGAAGCCGCCCTGGTCCAGCTGTTTCCCCCGGAGACCGCCACCCCCGCAGAGCTCAAACTGCTGGGCGAGGTGCAGGCCCTGGGCGGCAAGACCCGCCCCGAGCTCGACAGCGCGATCAAGGCCGCCGACGACGGCGACACCGTGAGCGCCACCCTGGCGCTGATGACCCGCGTGGCCCCCGCCGAAACCGCCTGGCGCGCCAAGCTGCGCGAGCTGATCGAGCTGCAAAACACCCTGAATGCCGAAGCCACGGCCTCGGCAGAACAAACCCAGAGCAGCGCCCGCGTGGTGGGCGGGCTGCTGGTGCTGCTGGCCATCGGGCTGGGCGCGCTGATCGCCTGGCGCATCACGGCCAGCATCACCGCCCCCATTGGCCGTGCCGTGGTGGTGGCCGAGCGCATTGCGCGCGGCGACCTCACCTCGCAGGTCGAGGTGCGCATCCACGACGAAACCGGTCGCCTGCTCGAAGCCATTGCCGCCATGCAGGAGCGCCTGCGCACCCTGGTGGGCGAGATCGGGCAGACCGCTGACTCCATCCTGGTGGCCAGCTCCGAGGTGGCCTCGGGCAACCTGGACCTGAGCCAGCGCACCGAGCAGACCTCGCACAACCTGCAAAGCGCGGCGACCTCGCTGGTGGACCTGACCGGCACGGTGTCGCAAAGCGCCGACTCGGCCCGCCAGGCCAACCAGCTCGCGTCCACCGCGTCCGATGCGGCCACGCGCGGCGGCGAAGTGGTGGGCCAGGTGGTGCGCACCATGGACACCATCAGCGCCAGCTCGCGCAAGATCGCCGACATCATCAGCGTGATCGACGGCATCGCGTTCCAGACCAACATCCTGGCGCTGAACGCCGCCGTGGAGGCCGCCCGCGCGGGCGAACAGGGCCGGGGCTTTGCGGTGGTGGCGGGCGAGGTGCGCAACCTGGCGGGCCGCTCGGCCCAGGCGGCGCGCGAGATCAAGGCCCTGATCGGCACCAGCGTGGACCAGGTGCAAGAAGGCAGCACGCTCGTCAACCACGCCGGCAAGACCATCGAAGAACTGGTGCAGTCGGTGCGCCGCGTGTCCGACATCATGGGCGAGATCACGGCGGCCACGCAGGAGCAAAGCCAGCGCATCGGCCATGTGAGCCAGTCGGTGGGCGCGCTGGAAGAAATGACCCAGCAGAACGCCGCGCTGGTGGAAGAAGGCGCCGCCGCTGCCGACAGCCTCAAGGACCAGGCCGGACGCCTGACGCAGATGGTGGGCACCTTCCGCCTCTCGCGCAACGACGGCGGCGACGAAGACAGCTGGGGCACCGCCAGCCCCTCCGCAGCGCCCATGGCGGTGCCAGCGCCCACACGCACCGCAGCCCCGCGCCCTCTGGCCTCAGCCCCATCACGCGCTCCTGCACTGCCGCGCAGCTGAAGGGAATTTCCCACGGGCGTACGCTCCCGGAGGGAAAGCGCACAGCGCCTCAGGGAGCGGTCACGCTCGACCGCAGCGCCGCCAGGTCCAGCACGCGCAGGCCGCCGTACTCCACACGGATGGCGCCTTGCGCCTCCAGCGCAGACAGCGCCTCGTTCACCCGCTGGCGTGACAGCCCCACCAGGTAGGCGAGCTCCTGCTGGGTGATGCGCAGCACCTCGCCCACGCCCGGGTACAGCACCGGGTTGAACAGCGATGCCAGGCTGCGGGCCACGCGCACGTCGGGGTTGTTCAGGCGGTCGATTTCGCGGGCTGCGATGAACTGGCCCAGGCGCTCGTTGAGCTGGTTCATCACGAAGCGGTTGAAGCCGATGGAATGGTCCAGCAGCCAGTGGAAGCTGTCAATCGGCAGCCCCGCGACCACGCTCTTGCGCAGGGCCTGGATGTTGTAGCGGTAGGGCTCGCGCTTGATGGTGGTGCCCTCGCCAAACCAGCCACCGGGCGGCAGGCCCGCATAGGTCATGGTCTGGCCCTGGGCGTTGTCGGTGCTCATCTTGAGCAGACCCTCCACCACGCCAAACCAGTAGGTCACCGGGCGTCCCACACGGCACACATAGTCGCCCGGCCTCGCGTCACCCACCAGCAGCGAGGCCACCGCGCGTTCCCGCTCGGCGGGCAGCAGCAGGGGGAGCCAGGGAATGCCTTCCAGCTCTTGCAGCGTGGGCGAACGGCGCCGCTGGTGCAGCGACAGGTCCTGGTGGGTGCGTGGGTCCATGGCGCAAAGGTTCTCACGAAAAGGGCGCCCCGCAGCCGCCTGGGCATACGGGAATACCACGACCCCAATTGTCGTCAGACCGACAAAAAAATGCCAATCGTGACGGGATGATGTCGCCTCGCGTCCCGCCCCTACAGGGAGGGCGCCCCCGAGGAGACAAGCACCATGACCC
>DATLGV010000383.1:0-3277 GCA_035540275.1 Acidovorax sp.
GTCCAGCTCCTGCTGGGCCTTTTCCCCCAGCGGCCAGCCCAGCTCCAGCATGGCCGCTTCCGGCATCAGCACGCACAGGTCGGCATGGGTGCGCACATCGATGGCGTGGCAGCTGCCGCACTGGCCGCAGGCGCCCTGCTCTGTCGGCACCGAGCCGTCGCCGGGCCGCCCCAAGGCGGCGAGCGCCCCCTCGGGGGGCAGCGAACCACGCGCAGCGGGGAGCGTGGGGGCTTCACACAACCAGGCACGGACCATTTCCAGCCCCAGGGCGTACTGCCCCAGGCCCGACGGCCCCTGCAGCAGCCACGCGTGACCGCGCTGGGCCAGCAGGCTGGTGCGCTGCGCAGCTATCCAGGGCGCCAGGGCCACGGTGGCTTCGGTCATTGCGGACCTCCCTGCGTAGCCACCATGATGGCCAGCCAGCCCTTGCGCACGAACACGCTGGTGAGCTGCTGCCACACGCGATGGCGCTCCTGCGCTGCGTCCAGGCGCGCAAAACGCTGGGGCGCTGCAGCGGCGCGGTCGGCATAGCCCTGGGCCACGCGGCGGAAGAACTCGACCGGCTGGGCCTCGAAGCGGTCAGGCACGCGCGCACCGGCCAGCCGCTCGGCTGCCACCTCAGGCGCAAGGTCAAACCACACCGTCAAATCGGGCTCACGCATCAAATTGGCCTCAGGCGCTAGTCCCGTCTGCGCTAGGCGCTCCAAAGTTGATAGCACACCCAGATCGAAGCCCCGGCCAGCGCCCTGGTAGGCAAAGGTGGCGTCGGTGAACCGGTCGCACAGCACCACGTCGCCACGGGCCAAAGCGGGCTCGATCACGTTGCGCAGATGGTCGCGGCGGGCGGCGAAGATCAGCAGCGATTCGGTGAGCGCATCCATAGGGTCGTTGAGGACCATCTCGCGCAGCTTTTCGGCCAGCGGCGTGCCACCGGGTTCGCGGCTCACGGTGACGTTGCGACCCTGGGTGCGGAACGCGGCGGCCAGGCCTTCGATGTGCGAGGACTTGCCTGCACCGTCGATGCCTTCAAACGAAATGAACAGACCGGGTCGTGACATGGGCGCCTTGGTTCAGGAAACGGTTTACTGCTGCCCGCGCTGGTAGCGGTTGACGGCGCGGTTGTGCTCCTCCAGCGAGGCACTGAAATGGCTGGTGCCGTCGCCCTTGGCCACAAAGTAGAGCGCGCGCGTGGCCTGGGGCTGCACGGCGGCCAACAGCGAGGCCTTGCCAGGCATGGCGATGGGTGTGGGCGGCAGGCCCGCGCGGGTGTAGGTGTTCCAGGGGGTGTCCGTCTGCAAGTCGCGCTTGCGCAGGTTGCCGTCGAACTTCTCGCCCAGGCCATAGATCACCGTGGGGTCGGTCTGCAGCAGCATGCCCACCCGCAGGCGGTTAACGAACACGCCCGCAATCTGGCCCCGGTCGCTGGCCTTGCCGGTTTCCTTTTCCACTATGCTGGCCAGCGTCAGCGCTTCGTCCGCTGACTTGAGCGGGGTGTCGGCCGCGCGCTGGGCCCAGGCTGCCTCCAGATGGCGGTCCATGGCGTGCATGGCCCGGCGCAGCAAGGCGATGTCGCTGGAGCCTTTGGCGTAGGTATAGGTGTCCGGGAAAAACCGCCCCTCGGGCGCCACGCCGGGGCGGCCCAGCTGGGCCATCAGGGCTTCGTCGGTCAGCGCGGCAGCGTCGTGTTTGAGCTGCTCTTCCTTGGCCAGCGCCTGGCGCACCTGGCGCCAGTTCCAGCCTTCCACCAGGGTGAGCGCTCGCAGCGCCTCTTCACCCCGGGCCAGCTTTTGCAGCAGACTGATGGGCGTGGTGCCGGGCGGGAGTTCGTAGTTGCCGGCTTTGATGGCGCGGTCTTGCCCCGAGACGCGGAACCAGGCGTAGAGCAGGCGCGCGTCCGTCTTGACCCCAGCCGCCACCACATCGCGGGCCACGCCGCGCGGCGTGGTGCCGGGCTCAATGGCCAGCTCCAGCGGCTCCGGGCCAAGGTCCAGCGGCTGGTGCAGCCACCAATACGCAGCGCCGCCCAGTGCGATCCCCACCAACACGATCAAAGCCAGTAAACGTCGCACAACCCTGCTACCAATATGTATGAATCAGGGCATCATAATTCAGCGATGACCTACCCCTTGAATGGCATTGCCCCCCTGTCCCACCTCGGCGTGATTCGCGTGGAAGGCGAAGACGCCGCCAAGTTTCTGCACGGCCAGCTCACCCAGGATTTCGCCCTGCTGGGCATGGACCAGGCGCGCCTCGCGGCCTTCCTGTCGGCCAAGGGCCGCATGCAGGCCAGCTTCATCGGCTTCAAGCGCAGCGCCACCGAGGTGCTGCTGGTCTGCAGCCGCGACCTGTTACCCGCCACGCTCAAGCGCCTGTCGATGTTTGTGCTGCGCGCCAAGGCCAAGTTGACGGATGCCACCGGTGACTTCGCCCTGTATGGCATCGCTGGAGACGATATCAATGCCGTAACTGGCAGCGCCCGACCGGCATGGTCCAAGGCTGATTTTGGTAGTGCAACGGTGGTGCACCTGTACCCCGCCAACGGCACCCCACGCGCCCTGTGGGTGGCCCCCGCCACGGAGCCCGCACCCGCAGGCACTGCGCTGGATGCCACGCTCTGGCTCTGGAGCGAAGTCATCAGCGGCGTCGCCACGCTGACCACCCCGGTGGTCGAAGCCTTTGTGCCCCAGATGCTCAACTACGAATCGGTGGGCGGCGTGAACTTCAAGAAGGGCTGCTACCCCGGCCAGGAGGTGGTGGCGCGCAGCCAGTTCCGGGGCACGCTCAAGCGCCGCGCCTACATCGCCCACGCGGCAGCCGAGGTGGCGGTGGGGGCCGAGGTGTTCAGCACCAGCGATCTGGAACAACCCTGCGGCACCGTGGTGCAGGTGGCCGCTGCGCCGGGCGGCGGGTTTGACACCATCGTGTCGCTGCAGATCAGTGCCGCCCAAGAGGGCGCACTGCAGGTGGGCGCAGCAGGCGGCGTGGCGCTGTCGTTGCTGCCCCTGCCCTACCCCCTGCTGGACGATATTTGAGCCAAATCGGGCGAACGCGCCAGTCGAAAATGCCCGAACAGCTCTCTTTTCAATAGCAAACTCTCAGAGCTTGCGGGCCATCGCAATGTGCGCAATGCCCGCCTCTTCGTAGGGCTCGCCCACCACCGTGAACCCCGCGCGGCGGTAAAAGCCCTCGGCGCTGCGCTGGGCGTGCAGTTGCACCTCGGTGTCGCCCCGGGCACGCGCAGCGTCCACCAGCGCATCCAGCAACTGGCGACCCCACT
>DATLGV010000384.1:0-5506 GCA_035540275.1 Acidovorax sp.
GTCGGACATTCTGGGCCTCACGCCCATCAAGGCGGCGGCGACGCACAGTGTGGGCGTGAGGCCCAGAATGTCCGACGCCGCACCCCAGAACGCCGAGCCCATCGCAAACGCACCCAGCGCCGCCACCATGTGCATGGCCACCGCACGCGAGCGCACCCACTGCGGCGCGCTGGCCTGCGTGGCGGTGTTGAAGGTGGACATGGCCGACATCCACGCCGCGCCTGCAAACAGCATCGCGATGTAGACCACCCAGGCGATGTGTGTCAGCGCCGCCACCAGCATGGCCGCGCCGAAAACGATGCCGCCCGTGCCCACAATGATCTCCATGCCAAAGCGCGTGCGCAGCCGCCCCAGCACCAAGCCCACGGCCACCGCTCCCGTGCCCATGCAGCCCATCAGCAGGCCAAAGCCCGGCGCGCCGGTGCCCAGGCGCTGTGCAATCACCGGCAGCAGCGCCCACAGGGCCGAGCCCGCCGCGCTGAAGGCCATCACGCGCACCAGCTGCGCCAGGATCATGCGCGAGTGCCAGGCAAAACGCAGGCCGCTGAGCGTGCCGCCCCACAGCCGCTCGGCGGGCAGTTTGGAGGGTGGGTGCGCCTTGGGTGGCCAGCGGCGGATGGACTCCCACATCACCAGCGTGGTGGTCACGGTGATGGCAAACACCCAGCCCGCGCCCAGCTGCGCAAACACCAGGCCCGCCAGCGTGGGGCCCACGGCGCGCGCGGCGTTGTAGGCGATGCTCACGGCGGTGATGGCCTGGGGCCACTCGTCGCGCGGCACCGGGTCGATGACCGAGGAGTTCCAGGCGGGCGTGAGCACCGCCGTGCAGCATCCGCACACAAACACCAGAAACAGCACCGAAGCCGCGCCGCCCCAGCCGCCCAGCACCAGCAGCGTGAGCAGCGCACTGGCCCCCGCCTGCGCCAGCAGCGCGCCGGAGATCAGACGCCGCCGGTCCGTCGTGTCGGCCAGCACGCCCGCCGGCAGCGCCAGCAGGAACATGGGCATGAACACGGCTGTCTGCACCAGCGCGGCCAGGAACGACGAACCCGTGAGCTCCACCATGAGCCAGGCCGCCGCCATGGTCTGCATGCCGCTGCCGACGAAGAACACCCCGCCGCAGATCCACAGCCCCCGGAAGGCGGGTTGGCGCAGGGGGCTCCAGAGCGAGGTGGATGGGGCCATGGGTGGGCAGATCGGCCGTGCGAGGCCGCAAGCAAATACTAAGGATGCACAGCATATCGCCTTGTCCCTCTCTGCGGGTGCCGTGCCGCCCTGGTGCAAGCGGCCGTGGGGATCTGGGTGGGATGAAGACCGAGGGCTCAGGGATGGGCGTAGAGTGCTATCAATTCAATAGCGTTCCCCCCTGGCCTGCCTCCAGCAGCCGGGTCAGCAGCGGGTGCATCACCTTGCGCGCGCTGTAGATCAGGTGGAACTGCTCCTGCACGTCGGGCGCGGTGCCCACCTGCACCAGCCCGTGGGTCTGGGCCAGGTGCTCGCCCAGCGAGACCGGTGCCGGCATCACGCCCATGCCGGTGGCGGCAAAGGTGCTCAGCAGCGCGCTGTCTTCAAACTCCCCGGCAATGTGCGGGCGGATGCGCTCGCGCTCCAGCCAGTGGTCAATGCGCGCACGCATGGCGGCGTGGTCGGTGGGCAGCAGCACGGGCACCACGGCCAGGCTGTGCGGGAAGTTGTGGGCTGCCGCCTCGGCCCACAGCGGCGGCGCGTACCAGGCAATCGCGCTCGTGCCCAGCAGCTGGCTGGTGGTGCGCAGGGCGGGGTTGGGGGGCGCGGCGCGGTCGGCCAGCACGGCGTCCAGCTTGTGCAGGGCCAGCTCGCCCAAGAGGGGCTGGAACTCGCCCTCGTGGCACAGCAGGCGCAGGTGGGGCTCGTCCAGCACGGGCGTCAGCAGCCGGTGCACGGCCAGCTTGGCAATGCCGTCGGAGATGCCCAGGTTCAGCCGCAGCGTCTGGCCTGTGGCGGCCTCGCGCACGCGCACGGGCAGCAGCTCGCCCAGCGCAAAGATGTGGTCGGCCTCGTGCAGGGCGGCCACGCCCGCGTCGGTCAGCACCAGGTTGCGGCCCTCGGTGCGCAGCAGGCTCACGCCCAGCGACTTTTCCAGCTCGCGCACCTGGGCGCTGATGGTCTGCACGGCCATGTCCAGCCGCTCGGCGGCGCGGGCGATGCCGCCCTCCTTGGCCACCACCCAGAAGTAGAAAAGATGGCGGTAATTGAAGCTCTGGCTCATGGGGTTTCCCGAGGGGAAAGTCGAGGGAAGGGGTTTGGTTCGTAAAAACCGAACCAATACTACTGTGATCACAGGTTTTAAAGAAGTACCTCGGCCCCTACAGTGCGGGGCCTGGGCGCCCGGCCTGTCTGGGCGTGTGAGGGCATCTTTGGAGAAACTCGATGGAAACAATCGGAACGTGGTGGATGTGGGCGGGATTTGCCGTCTTCGTGGTCATCGCCATTGGCGTGGACCTGCTGGTCATGGAGCGCCAGGGCGCGCACAAGGTCACCATGGGCGAGGCCGCGCGCTGGAGCCTGTTATGGTTCTCGTTGGCCTTTGTGTTCGTCGCCATTCTGTGGTGGTACCTGGACAGCAGCCAGGGCCGCGAGGTGGCCAATACGGTGTCCATGCAGTTCATCACCGGCTACCTGGTGGAGAAGAGTCTGTCGGTGGACAACATCTTCGTCTTCCTGATGCTGTTCAGCTACTTTGCCGTGCCGCCGCAGTACCAGAAGCGCGCGCTCATCATCGGCATCATCGGCGCCATCGTGCTGCGCACGCTGCTCATCCTGGCAGGCGCCTGGCTGCTGGCCACCTTCCACTGGCTGCTGTATGTGTTCGGCGCATTCCTGGTCTTCACGGGGGTGAAGATGTGGTTTGCCGCCGGGCAGGAGCCTGACATCGCCACCAACCCGGTGCTCCAGTTCCTGAAAAAGCGCATCCGCATCACCGACCAGTTCGATGGTGAAAAGCTCTCGACCCTGATCAACGGCGTCAAGCACTACACGCCCTTGTTCGTGGTGCTGATCCTGATCGGCACGACCGACATCATCTTTGCGGTGGACAGCATCCCGGCCATCTTCGCGATCACGAGCGACCCGTTCATCGTGCTCACGGCCAACATCTTTGCCATCCTGGGCCTGCGTGCGCTGTACTTCCTGCTGGCAGACCTGGCCGACCGCTTCCACCTGCTGGCCTATGGCCTGGCGCTGGTGCTGGTGTTCATCGGCGGCAAGATGTTGCTCATCGACTTTGTGAAGATTCCGATTGGCTATGCCTTGCTGGTCACGGCCACGCTGATCGCGGGCTCCATCCTGCTGTCGCTGCGCAACTCGGGCGAGAGCGGCCACGGCGGCCCCGCGCTCACGCCCAAGGACTGAGCACGCTGGGCGGGCCTTGCCGCTCCCCGCGCAGCGCTTCTTGGTCAGTCCAGCTTCACGCCCACCTTGGTAATCACGCGGCCCCACTTTTCGCGCTCGGCGCGCGCCAAGCTGCCCATTTGCGCTGCCGTGCCGGGCATGGGTTCCACCCCCAGGGCCTGCAGGCGCGCCTTGGTGCGCGTGTCGGCCAGGGCCGTCTGCAGCGCCTTGCTGAAGCTGGCCACCACATCGGCCGGTGCGCCCGTGGGCACCACCAGGCCCTGCCACGCAAAGCCTTCAAACCCCTGCAGACCTTGTTCGGAAATCGTCGGCACATCGGGCATGGTGGCCACCCGCTGCGGGCTGGCGACACCAATGGCGCGCACCTTGTTGCCCGCGAGGAACGGGTACACCGTGGCGCTGTCGATCCACATCGCGGACACCTGGCCGCCAATCACATCCTGAATGGCCGGGGCCGCGCCGCGATACGGCACGTGCGTGAGCTTGAGCCCGCTCTGCTCGCGGAACAGCTCGCCCACCAGGTGGTGCGGGCTGCCCGGGCCGGCCGATGCCCAGTTCACCCCATCGGGCATGCCCTTGGCCCAGGCCATGAACTCCTTGAGGTTCTTGGCCGGCACGCTGTTGGACACCACCAGGAACATCGGAAAGCGCACCAGCAGGCCCACGGGCTGAAAGTCTTTTTCGGCGTTGTAGCTGAGCTTGCTGAACAAGAACGGGTTGGCCGCCAGCGTGGCGAAGTCGGCCGAGAACATCAGGTTGCCGTAGTCCTTGTTGCGTGCGCTGTACTCGGCAGCAATGTTGGTGCCCGCGCCGGGCTTGTTGTTGATGACGATGGGGCGGCCCAGCGTGGCCGACATCGACTCGGCAATGGTGCGCGCCACGATGTCCGAGCCACCGCCTGCGGCGTAGCCCACCACCCATTCGAGCGGCTTGGAGTCCTGGGCGTGGGCCAGGGGCAGGGTGGTGGCCAGGGCCAGGCCCGCGAGGGTGGCGAGGAAATGTTTGCGCTGCATGGTGGTGTTGTCTCCGTGGTGGTCAAGGTTCAGGGCGAGTCGGGCCCTGCACCGTCTGTGCGGTGCTGGGGCGGTGGGGATGAAAAGTGGCTGCGGCTAGGCCGCCACCGCGTGGGCGGGCACCACCGGCGTGATGGCCGGGGTGGTGCGCCGGTCGGCCATGGGCACGGCACTGCCGCGCGCCAGTTGCAGCGCGTGCTGCAGCGTGGTCTGGTCGCCGATGTGGTTGGCCAGCAGCAGCACCAGGCGTGCGTTCATGGCGTGGCTCTCGGGCGTGGAGAGGCCCTGGTGCGCGGCAATCAGCGCTTCATAAAAATCGTCGCAGGCCTGCAGGTTCGGTTGGGTGTTCAGCATGGGCATGTTCCTTGTCGCCTTCCTGGTCAGACGGCTGCGGCCGTGGCGCGTGCCAGTGCGCTGCGCACCGCTGCCTCGGTGTGCGTGCGCCAGCGCGCGCACACGTGCTGGTCGGGCCGCACCAGGTACACGGTGCGCGGCAACGCGTCCAGCCGCTGGGCGGCCAGCGCCTGGTGGTCGATCACGTCGATGCCGATCTGCAGCACCTTCACACCGGGCAGGCCATAGGCCCACGCAGGGGCAGGGCCAAACACCAGCAGCGTGAAGTCCGGCCCCAGCTCGCGCAGCAGCCAGGTGGGCTGACCCTGCTTCGTCAAAGGCGCATCCAGCAGCACGGCGCCGGGCACCTGCGTGCCCCCCAACGCATCGGTGTCGGGCGTGTTCAGCGGCGATGCATGCAGCGTGGCGGGCACCGACAGGCGCCCGCTGTTGACGATGCGCCGTGCAAACCCATGTTCTCGCGCCAGGTGCAGTACCGCGTCGCGGAACAGGCGGCTCACCTCGCTCTTGGGCGTGATGAAGTCGGTGGCGCGGGTGGAGTTGCACAGGTTTTCGTCGGCGGCGTATTCGCGCTCGGGCCCATAGGTGGCTACCAGCGCGGGGCTGGCGCGGCCCTGGAGCACCCAGTCCAGCTTCCAGGCCAGGTTCTCGGCGTCCTGCACGCCGCTGTTGGCACCGCGTGCGCCGAAGGGCGAGACACCGTGCGCGCTGTCGCCCGCAAAGATGACGCGGCCATGCACGAACTGGTC
>DATLGV010000385.1:0-3569 GCA_035540275.1 Acidovorax sp.
CAGCGAGGTCAAGGTGTTTGACGACGAGACCGCCTGGGCCGCCGCCGCACAGGCCGCGCCCGTGGCCGTGGTGGGCGAGGCGCGCATGTGCCTGTACATGGAGATCGACGTGGCCGCCGAAAAGGCGCGCCTGTCCAAGGAAATCGCCCGCATCGACGGCGAGATCACCAAGGCCAACAACAAGCTGTCCAACGAAGCCTTTGTGGCCAAGGCCCCTGCGGCGGTGATCGAGCAGGAGAAAAAACGCATTGCCGACTTTGGCGCCACGCTGGGCAGATTGCGCGATCAGCTGACACGGCTGGGCTGAAACCCGGGCCATACTGCGCCATGGCAGCCCGTCCCGCACGGACCGCTCGCTTCGTTTTCATGTTCTGCCGGTGTGGGTTGCGGGCTGCGGTGCAGCCCCGGCACACCGACCCCCATCCGTCCAGAGGAGCCCCATGACTGTTGCCACCACCGTTCGCAAAGCCGTTTTCCCCGTCGCCGGACTGGGCACGCGTTTTCTGCCCGCCACCAAGGCCAGCCCCAAGGAGATGCTGCCCGTCGTGGACAAGCCGCTGATCCAGTACGCGGTCGAAGAGGCCTACGCCGCCGGCATCCGCCACATGATTTTTGTGACCGGACGCAGCAAGCGCGCCATCGAAGACCATTTCGATACCGCCTACGAACTGGAGGCCGAGCTGGAAGCGGCCGGCAAGAAGGAGCTGCTGGAGCTGGTGCGCTCCATCCAGCCTGACGACATGGACTGCGCCTTTGTGCGCCAGCCCCGCTCGCTGGGCCTGGGCCACGCCGTGTTGTGTGCCGAGCCGCTGGTGGGCAAGGAGCCGTTTGCCGTGCTGCTGGCCGACGACCTGATGGTGGGCCCCCAGGGCGGCCAACCGGTGCTGGCGCAGATGGCGAGCGCATTCCGCCAGCAAGGCCGCTCGGTGATCGCCGTGCAAGAGGTGCCCGAGGACCAGGTGCACAAGTACGGCATCGTGGCTGGCGAGCCCGCTGGTGGCCCGCTGATCCGCATCCAGCGCATTGTGGAAAAGCCCAAGGCGGCCGAGGCCCCCTCGCGCATGGGGGTGGCGGGCCGCTACATCCTCACGCCTGGTGTGTTTGACGAGATCCGCAACCAGCCGCGTGGCGTGGGCGGCGAGATCCAGCTCACCGACGGCATTGCCCGCCTGATGCACAGCGAGGCCGTGTACGCCTTCCAGTACGAAGGCAAGCGCTACGACTGCGGCAGCAAGGAAGGCTTCCTGGAAGCCACGGTGGAGCTGGCCTTGCAACACCCGCAGGTGGGGGCGCAGTTCCGGAATTATTTGAAGAACCTGGCCCTGTAGGCATCCCCATCCCGGCCCTTCCCAGACTTCAACATTGATAGCTGACAGCGCTGACTAAACAAGCGCTGGCAGCCATTTTTATGATCAACGGCGGCGCAGGATGTGGATGAACTCATCGCCCACGGTCTGCTGGTCCACCAGCTCGTTGCCGGTCTGCTTGGCAAACGCCTGGAAGTCGCGCAGCGATCCGTTGTCGGTGGCCACCACCTTGAGCAGTTGGCCGCTGGCCATGTCTGACAGCGCCTTCTTGGCCTTGAGGATGGGCAGGGGGCAGTTCAGGCCCCGGGTGTCGATTTCTTTGTGAATGTCCATGGTGATCAATCCTTGGGCGGCTCGGGCTGGTCCAGCCCCCGGCGCCGCTCCGCATTTTCCTCTGCCGTGAAGAACACCGGCTCGTGCCCCCGGGTGCGCAGCCAGTCGGCCAGCGCGTAGCCCGTGCCCGCGGGCCAGCATTTGAGGTCTGGCAGATCGTACAGCCGGTAGTCCACCAGCTCGGGCGATAGCTGCACCTGCCCCGTCGCCACCACATGGTAGGCAATGATGACCTGGTTCATGCGCAAGAACTCGTAGGCGCCCACCAGCGTGGCGGCCTGCACATCCAGGTTGGTCTCTTCCTTGACCTCGCGCGCAATGCCCTCCTGGGGCGACTCGCCCGCCTCCATGAAGCCGGTGATCAGCGCAAACATCTTGCCCGGCCACGCCGCGTTGCGCGCCAGCAGCACCTTGCCGTCGATCTCCACGATGGCGGCCAGCACGGGTGTGGGGTTGTTCCAGTGTGTCCAGCCGCAGCCGGGGCACCGCAGGCGCTCCTTGTCACCACCGTCTTCGGCCAGCGTGATGGGTTGCAGCCCGGTGCCGCAGTGTGCGCAATGGCGAACTTCGTAGTGCATATGCTATCTTTTATGTAGCTACCAAGGCATGCTCAACTGGCGCCAGCAGCCATTTTGATTCAAAACCTGCACAGAGGCACCCGGCGCCGCCCGTGGAGCCCATGCCGCAGGCAGCGCCACCGGTCATGCAGGAAACACCCCGGTCGACAAATACCGGTCGCCCCGGTCGCACACGATGAAGACGATGGTGGCATTGCTGTCGCGCGCAGCGATCTGCTGCGCCACCCAGCACGCGCCTGCAGCCGAGATGCCTGCAAAGATGCCCTCTTCGCGCGCCAGGCGCCGGCACATGTCTTCGGCGCTGTCCTGGCTCACGTACACCAGCTCGTCCACAGTGCTGGCATCGTAGATCTTGGGCAGATACTCCTGCGGCCACTTGCGAATGCCCGGGATGCGCGAGCCTTCTTCAGGCTGTGCGCCGATGATCCGGATGGCCGGGTTCTTCTCCTTGAGGAACCGCGACACGCCGGTGATGGTGCCCGTGGTGCCCATGGCACTCACGAAGTGCGTGATGCGCCCGCCAGTCTGCTCCCAGATCTCGGGGCCCGTGGATTCGTAGTGGATGCGCGGGTTGTCGGGGTTGCCAAACTGGTCCAGCACCTTGCCTTCGCCGCGCTTTTGCATGGCCTCGGCCAGATCGCGGGCGTGCTCCATGCCGCCGCTCTTGGGCGTGAGCACCAGCTCGGCGCCAAAGGCCTTCATGGTCTGCGCACGCTCGATGGACAAATCCTCGGGCATCACCAGCACCATGCGGTAGCCCTTGATGGCTGCGGCCATCGCCAGCGCGATGCCGGTATTGCCCGACGTGGCCTCGATCAGCGTGTCGCCGGGGCGGATGTCGCCCCGCTCTTCAGCGCGGCGGATCATCGACAGTGCAGGCCGGTCCTTGACGGAGCCTGCGGGGTTGTTGCCTTCCAGCTTGCCCAGCACCACATTGCCACGCGCCGCGTTGTCTTGGGCCCCAATGCGCTGCAGCGCCACCAGCGGCGTGTTGCCTACCGCGTCTTCAATCGTCGGATATTTCATACGCCCTACTGTGCCATAATTCAGGGCTTCACATATTCCGCCCGGGTGGTGAAATTGGTAGACGCAGGGGACTCAAAATCCCCCGCCGCAAGGCGTGCCGGTTCGATTCCGGCCCCGGGCACCACCGTCAACAAGGCCGGTAGCTTCCACGAGCTATCGGCCTTTTTGCTGGGTTGGACGATCTGACACCTGCACTGGGGCCCTGCACGCCCTTGCGCCGTACCGCACCACCCTCCATGACCGCCCAAGACCTGATCGCGCACGCCACGGTGCTGGCCTACCGGCTGGCGGGTTATGCCCTGCAGAACATGGCCGAGGATGCGGC
>DATLGV010000386.1:0-3608 GCA_035540275.1 Acidovorax sp.
TCCACCAGCGGCGGCAGCTCGGTCACCGCCTGGCCGAATGACCGGGTGCAGGCGATTTCCCTCTTGGGCTCGGGCGCATCATCCAGCTCTATGCACTGCATGCCCTGCAACTCCCGCACGGTGCGCTCCAGCACCACGCCCCAGCGCCTGCGCACCATAGCCGGGTCCAGCCGAGCCAGGTCCAGCACCGTCTGCACCCCGCACTGATGCAGCTGCGCGCCGATCTTGCGGCCCACGCCCCAGACTTCTTCCACCAGCGTGCTGGCCAACACATCGTCCAAGTCCTGGGCGGGAAGGGCGGTCAGGTTGCACACCTGGGCCAGCTCTGCGGGATAGCTCCCCGGTTTGCGCTCGGCCGTCTTGGCGATGTGGTTGGCCAGCTTTGCCAGCGTCTTGGTGTGACCGATTCCGATCCCGCAAGGTATGCCAGCCCATTGGTGGATGCGCGCACGGATGGCGTGGCTGCGGGTGGTCAGGTCGCCGCGCATGCCCTGCAGGCCGATGAACGACTCATCGATGCTGTAGATCTCCTGTGAGGGGCCCAGACCCGCCGCGAGGCTCATCATCCGATTGCTCATGTCGCCGTACAGCGTGAAGTTGGCACTCAAGGCCACCAGGCCGTGGGTCTCTTCCATATGCCGTATCTGGAACCACGGCGCCCCCATCTTGATTCCCAGGGCTTTGGCCTCATTGCTGCGGGCGATGGCGCAGCCGTCGTTGTTGCTCAGCACCACCACCGGGCGGCCGTTCAGGCTGGGGCGGAACACCCGCTCGCAGCTCACGTAAAAATTGTTGCCATCCACCAGCGCATACATGCTGGCCTCCGTCCATCAGATCAGGTGAGAAACAGCTTCACGCAACCACTCACCACGCCCCACACCTCAATGGTCTGGCTGTCGCGGGGGATGATGTCGGGATAGGTTGGGTTGGCCGCGCGCAGCTTGATCCGGCCGGCACGCTGGTGCAGATACTTCACGGTGCATTCGCCGTCCACAATGGCCACGACGATGCTGTTGTGCTTGGGCTTGATCGCCCGGTCCACTGCGATGATGCTGCCGTCCTCAATGCCCGCGTCCCTCATCGAGTCGCCACGCACGCGCCAGAAGTAGGTGGCCTGGGGATGCTTCACCAGCAGCTGCATGATGTCCAGCCGCTCCACCACGAAATCGTCAGCTGGCGATGGAAACCCCGCGCGCACGCTCACCCCGCACAAGGGCAAGGCCAGCGACTGCGCCGCCGTGTCGTACGGCACGGGTAGCGGGGAGTTCCAAAGACTGTACATATTTACAGTATAGCTCCCTGCTGCCAGAATGTTGCCATGTGTACCTACTACGAGGTCCCGGGCCGCGAGCAGCTGGTGCTGCACTTTGGCGACGTACCCGAAGAGGAATGGCGCGACAAGATGAGTCCGCTGTACCGAGGGCCGTTCCTGCGGGCAAAGGGGGCGGTAGGGCGCGAGCTGGTGGTGGGCCAGTGGGGCATGATCCCGCCGCACTCCAAAACACACATCCCCACCGGCAAGGACGGCAAGCGCCTGAGCACCGTCAACGCTCGGCGCGAAGGGATGGCCAAGTCATGGACCTACGGCGGTCCTTGGCGCAAGGGGCAGCGCTGCATCATCCCCGCCCAGTTGTATGTCGAACCCTACTGGGGGACCAAGAAGCACATCCCCTGGCAGTTCGAGCGGGCCGATGGCGAGCCCTGGGGCCTGGCGGGCCTGTGGAGCGAGTGGACCGACCCGGCCACGGGTGAGGTGCTGCCCAGCTACACCATGATCACGCAGAACTGCGACGACGTGCCGGTTCTCAACCTGATGCACCGGCCTGACCCCAAGCGCGCGCCCGACAAGCAGGACAAGCGCACGGTGGTGCCGCTGGAAAAGGGGGATTGGGATACCTGGCTGCACGGCACCATCGAGCAGGCAGAGGCGCTGATCAAAGTGCCGCCGCTGGAGCTGTTTGTGCATCGGGCGAAGGACCCGGCACAGCAAGTCGAGTTACCTGTTGAGTCAGCATGACGCATGCGTGCAACAGCCGGTACTTGCGCCGACTGGACGCAGCAATATAAATTATTGGGTGTCCGGGCTAACGCGAACCCGGCCGCGTCCGGGTTACCTGGCGCATAGCCGAGTGGTGCGATGCCCCGGCGCCCGACCTGTCCGGCTATCGGCAACGGGAGTAGCTTCAACACTACCCCTGGTGCCAGATGAACAAGATAGCCAAACTCCGTATCCAGTCCGCGCTCATCCAACAATGCCGTTGTTTCTACTGCGGTTTGGCAATGATCGAACCTGCGTTGCCTGAGTTCACGCCCAAAGAACTCAAGCCTAAATTCCAAAAGTACCTTCGTTGCACGGCTGAGCATCTAACTGCTCGCCAGGATCAAGGGCGCGATTCCGCACAAAACATCGTTGCTGCATGTTGGTGGTGCAACACTCGGCGACACAAAGGGCGTGAGGAGAATGCGCCAAATCCACAGAAATATCGGCAACGGGTGCAAAGCTTGATGAAAAAGGGCCGTTGGCACCCAGTTAGCGCGATAGCTGCCGCTTTCCGAGCCAACGCCTACGGAGTGGGCGAGCCTTCAAAACCAAGGGCAAGCGTGACTTCAGCAAAACTGACGAACCTGCAGGCGTTCCCGCAAGGCGGCTTGTGAATGCCTGCGTATCTGGCAGACCAACTGTTTGAGTTGGATTAAAGCAGTTGCGGGACTTCCATGGCGGTGGCACTTCGCGCGGTGCGGGTGCTGCTGCCATGGGAAGTATTAATTGAATCGCAGGGGCGGGCAGGCAGATCGGGCTCCCTTTGGGGGCCCTCTCTGTTAGTGGACTCCATCTCTGCAAGCAGCTGTAAAACCCTGCGGGATCCGAGCATTCGGGCCAGAAGCGAGAGGTGAACGGTGCTCCAATCGGGCTCCGTCAAATTCGACTCGAATGCCTCTTCTGTGAATCGCTTCCTCTCTTGGCCAGGCCGTGTGCGCCTGGCAGCTGTGCTGGCCCTGTCTCTCGTCAGCGTTGCTCTCCCGAATCTTTCCTGGGCGCGGTCTCCGCAGTTCGACAGCACAGCCCTGCTCACACCCGAGCCCAGCTCCTTTGCGCAGTGTCCGCAGTTCTTTGCGAACGGCGCGCCACCCGCCATCACGCCCCGGCCGCAGCTGCGCGAGCTTTGCTATGAAGCCTTTGCGGTCCTGCACTCTGGCGCCACAAAGACACCGGTGTTTGTGGCCCAGCGGTTGAACCGCAGGCTCATCGAGGATGCCGATGAGAAGCGGGCCAAGCGGTTCTTTGCAGATGCGCGACTCCCGAGTGGCGAGCGGGCGGAGCTGGAGGATTACAAAAACTCAGGCTATAGCCGTGGGCACATGGCCCCTGCAGGAGATATGCCAACGCCAACGGCCATGGCGCAAAGCTTCAGCTTGGCGAACATGGTTCCCCAAAACGCTCAGCACAACGGGGGCGCCTGGAACAAGATCGAGCAGGACACGCGGCACTATGTGAAGCGGGCCAAGGGAGATGTGTTTGTGATCACGGGGCCGGTGTTCACGGATGCGGGGCCACGTATTGGGGCCAATGGGGTGAAGGTGCCGACCTATCTGTACAAGCTGGTCTA
>DATLGV010000387.1:0-2131 GCA_035540275.1 Acidovorax sp.
CCACTGCCCCTACCGCTTCTTTGCCCAGCGCCAGCTCGGCCTGCGCGAGGCCGACGAGCTGGACGCCGAGGTGGATAAGCGCGACTTTGGCAACTGGCTGCACGCGGTGCTGCAGCGCTTTCACGAAGACCTGCGCGACCAGCCCACAGACGACGCTGGTGAGCGCAGCGCCCGCATGGACGCCGCTGCCGAAGCCATCACGCGCGAGCAGCGCCTGCAAGAAGGCGACTTTCTGCCCTTTGCCGCAGGCTGGGCGCAACTGCGCGACGGCTACCTGCAGTGGCTGGCCGGGCACGAACAGCAAGGTGCGGTGTTCCGCCAGGCCGAGGTCAAGGCCCAGCAGCCGTTGGGCGACCTGGAGCTGATCGGCACCATC
This sequence comes from Acidovorax sp., assembly GCA_035540275.1. Classification (GTDB taxonomy): domain Bacteria; phylum Pseudomonadota; class Gammaproteobacteria; order Burkholderiales; family Burkholderiaceae_C; genus Acidovorax. The sequence continues at coordinate 377 of DATLGV010000387.1, forward strand.
GACCGCATCGACGGCGTCTCCAGCACCGGCGAGCCCACGGTGCTGGTGATCGACTACAAGACCGAAAGCGACAGCGTGACCCGCCAGCGCATCAAGGCCGGGGCGGAAGACACGCAGCTGCCGTTCTACGCCGCCCTGCTGCACCACGACACGCTGCGCGCCGCCTACGTCAATGTGGGTGAGCGCGGCGAGACGCAAATCCACGAGCAAGAGGAGGTCGTGCATCTGCGCGATGTGCTGATTGAAGGCATCCAGCACGACATGGCCCGCATTGCGGCCGGGGCGCCGCTGCCCGCGCTGGGCGAGGGCTCGGTGTGCGAGTTCTGCGCCGTGCGCGGCCTGTGCCGCAAAGACTACTGGGCAGATGCCGAACAGGCATTGCCCGCGCCAGAGACGCCATGACCGCCAGTATTTCCCCCGCCACCCAGGCCGCCTACGAACACAACGGTCGCCCCGTTTCGCGTGAGGCCTTCTACGCCATCGCCTGCGACCCCGCGCGCAGCGTGGCGGTGGAGGCCTGCGCGGGCGCGGGCAAGACCTGGATGCTGGTCTCGCGCATGCTGCGGGCGCTGCTCGATGGCTGCGCGCCGCACGAAATCCTGGCCATCACCTTCACCAAAAAAGCCGCGGGCGAAATGCGCCAGCGCCTGCAGGAGTGGCTGGAGCAGTTCAGCCACAAGCCGCTGGAGGAGCTGACGGCCGAGCTGATTGCACGCGGAATCAGCCCTCAGGGCGCACTGGACAAGCGCGAGGCGCTACAAAATTTGTACCGCCAGCTGCTGGAGGCTGGCCGCCCGGTGCAGATCCGCACCTTTCACAGCTGGTTTGCCGCGTTGCTGGGCACGGCCCCGCTGGCGCTGCTGCAGCAGCAAGGCCTGCCCGCGCACTTTGAATTGCTGGAGGACGATGCCGAGGCCGTGCGCGAGGTCTGGCCGCCGTTCCTGCAGACCGTGGCCGAGAGCGCCAGCCTGCGCGCCGACTACGAAGCCGTGGTGGCCCGCCATGGCCGCTCGCAAACGCACAAGGCGTTGGCGGCAGCCCTGGCCAAGCGGGTGGAGTTTGACCTGGCCGACGCAGCAGGCGTGGTGGATGCCTCGGTGCCACCGTTCCAGGAGGCGTACCCTGACCTGGCTGCTTTTACTGAGCCCGCCGAGGCCCTGCAGACCGAGGCCACGCTGCAACGCTGGCGCAACTGGGCCAGCGCCTTGGGCGCGGAGTCCAACAAGACCCCGCAAAAAGCGGCGGACGCCATCATCGACGCGCTGGCCTGCCCCGACCTGAACCAGCGCCTGGACCAATTGCGCCGTGCGATGTTCGTGGCCAAGGAAGACCGTCTGTCGAAGAACCTGGAGAAATTCCCCGCCGCGCAAGAGGCCGAGCCCGAGCTGCAGCGCCTGCTGGTGGCGCGCCGCCAGCACGAGGCCTGGCAGCACCAGCAGCGCATGGCCCGGCTGGCGCGCTGCCTGATTGCGCAGTTTGCCGCCGTCAAGCAGCAGCACGGCTGGGTGGACATGAACGATGTGGAGCGCACGGCCCTGGTCATGCTGGCCGACCCCGTCCTCTCCGGCTGGGTGCAGGAGCGGCTCGATGCGCGCATCCGCCACCTGCTGGTCGATGAGTTCCAGGACACCAACCCGCTGCAGTGGCAGGCGCTGCACGCGTGGCTGGCGGGCTATGCGGGATCGGGCGGCGGGGCTGCCGCCCCCAGCGTGTTCATCGTGGGCGACCCCAAGCAGAGCATCTACCGCTTTCGCC
>DATLGV010000388.1:0-6341 GCA_035540275.1 Acidovorax sp.
GGACTCCGAGATGGAGAAGGAGTACCTGGTGCGCGTGGTCTACCAGGCCCCGGGCCAGGCGGCGCCCCGCCACCCCGGCGAGCGCTCCGCGCCGCTGCAGGAAATCAATGAGCGTGACCCCGTCAGCACCAATGTGCAGGCGGTGTTTCCCAAAGAGCTGCTGGAGCGCCTGCGCCACGGCCTGAGCCTGGACGGCGAGGCACTCAAACCCGCCAAGGTCGATTGGCAAAACCCCGAGCAACTGCGCTTTGTGCTCACCGAGGGCAAAAAACGCCAGATCCGCCGCATGTGCGAACTGGTGGGGCTCAAGGTGGTGGGCCTCAAGCGCATCCGCATCGGCCGCGTGACCCTGGGCAACCTGCCCGTGGGCCAGTGGCGTTACCTCTCGCCCAACGAGCGGTTCTGAGAGCCCCTGGGCTCCTTGCGAATATTGTCTGAACGGAGCCCCTCTCATGCCCCTTCCTTCCGCACCTCGGCCACGCAAGCCTGCTGCTTCTGCCCCTGCGGGAGACGGCGCCAAGGCTGGGGCAACCCACCCGCTGCGCCAACTGCGCGCCTCCGATCTGCGCGCTGTGGCGCGTCTGGCCACGCAGGCCACCACCGGCATCAGCCGGGTGGCTGAGGGGGTGCACCAGTCGGTGCTGGGCACGCTGGGGCTGCCGGGCGGTGCCGAGCCGGGCCGCACGCGGGGGCTGACGGGCCTGGTGTACCAAAGCATTCGCGGGGTCACGCAGCTGGTGGATGCGGGCCTGCAGGCCGGGCTGGCGCGGCTGGAGCCGTTTTTTGCCCCGGCCACGCCATCCGATGCTGTGCATTGGGAGCGCGAGGCGGTCGTTGCCGCGCTCAATGGCGTGATGGGCGACCGCCTGCAGCGCGATGGCAACCCGCTGTGCACGCCAATGGGCTGGTACCAGCAGGGCCTGCCGCTCAACCTGCAGGCGCTGGCCGCCCCGGGCGCCGCCACCGGCAAGCTCCTGGTGCTGGTACATGGCCTGTGCATGAACGACCTGCAGTGGCTGCGCCACGGCCATGACCATGGCGCCCACCTGGCCCAGACGCTGGGCTACACCCCCGTGTACCTGCGCTACAACACGGGCCGGCACACGTCCACCAACGGGGCCGAGCTGTCGGCCCTGCTCGCATCCCTGGTGGCATCGTGGCCCGTGCCGGTGACCGAGTTGTCCATCCTGGCCCACAGCATGGGCGGGCTGGTGGCGCGCAGCGCCTGCCACCAGGCGGCCCAGGCACCGGCGGGCGGCGGCTGGCTGCCCCTGCTGCGCCACCTGGTCTTTCTGGGCACGCCGCACCACGGCGCCCCCCTGGAGCGCGCGGGGCACTGGGTGGATGTGCTGCTGGGCAGCAATGCCTATTCGCGCCCGTTTGCGCGCCTGGCCCAGTTGCGCAGCGCGGGCATCACCGACCTGCGCTACGGCCATGTGCTGGAGTCCGACTGGCAGGGGCGGGACCGCTTCCGCAAAAGCCCCGACCAGCGCACTCCGGTGCCGCTGCCAGCCGAAGTGGCATGCCACGCGGTGGCGGCCACCCTGGCTGCGCGGCGCAGCCCGGTGGGCGAGCGGCTGGTGGGGGACGGGTTGGTGCCCTTGCACAGCGCGCTGGGCATCCACGATGATCCTGCCAGGACGCTGGGGTTTGCCAAGGCCCGGCAGGCGGTGTTCTACCGCCTGGGCCACCTGGATCTGCTGGCAGACGCGGGCGTGGCCCGGCAATTGCAGGACTGGATGCAGGACCATTGATCCAAGAGTACCCGGACGGCCTGCTTTTTGACGCAAGCGGTGCTTGCCAGGGGCCCGGGCGCGGCTACCATGTCGCGGTGCGCCACATAACAAGGAGAATTGAGTGAGTGATGCGAAATACCGCCTGGTGACCCGCAGTGACTTTGACGGCCTGGTCTGCGCGGTGCTGCTCAATGAGCTGAACCTGATCGACGAGATCACCTTCGTCCACCCCAAGGACATGCAGGACGGCAAGGTGCCCATCACCAGCCGCGACATCACCACCAACCTGCCCTACGTGCCCGGTGCGCACCTGGTGTTCGACCACCACGAGTCCGAGACCATCCGCAACTCGGGCCGCCGCGACGAGAACCACATCATCGAGGCCCATGCCCCCTCGGCCGCGCGTGTGGTGTACAACCATTACGGCGGCAAGGCCGCCTTCCCGCGCGTCACCGACGAGATGATGGCAGCCGTGGACCAGGCCGATTCGGCCCAGTATTCGCGCGAAGACATCCTCGACCCGCAGGGCTGGGTGCTGCTCAACTACCTCATGGACTCGCGCACGGGCCTGGGGCGTTTTCGGGAGTTCCGCATCAGCAACTACGCGCTGATGATGGACCTGATCCAGTACTGCCGCGACCACACCATCGACGAGATCCTGGCCTTGCCCGACGTGCAGGAGCGCGTGCAGCTCTACCGCGAGCATGCCCCCAAGGCCCAGGCCCAGCTGCAGAGCTGCGCCATCCGCATTGCCAACCTGGTGGTGCTGGACCTGCGCGACGAGGAGACCATCTGGGCCACCAACCGGTTCATGATCTATGCGCTGTTCCCCCAGTGCAACATCTCCATCCACGTCATGTGGGGCCTGCAAAAGCAGAACACGGTGTTTGCCACCGGCAAATCCATCCTGGACCGCAGCAGCAAGACCCATGTGGGCAACCTGATGCTGGAGTTTGGCGGTGGCGGCCACGCTGCGGCAGGCACCTGCCAGGTGGCCAATGACAAGGCCGATGCCATTCTCAAGACACTGATCCAGCGCATCACCACCGACGGCTGAGCCCCGGTGGCCCGACGGGGGGCGCCACCCCGTCGGGCCCTTGAAAACCGGGCGCATGCCCCTACATCACGCCTGCTGGTTCGGCAGGCGTGATTTTTTGTGCCGATTCCCTTCGTTTCCGTTCAGACCGATTTCCATAGAGAGAACCCCTCCATGAGCAAGCAAACCCTGTCCTTTCAGGCCGAAGTGGCCCAGCTGCTGCACTTGGTCACCCATTCGCTGTATTCCAACCAGGAAATCTTCCTGCGCGAGCTGATCTCCAACGCGTCGGACGCCTGCGACAAGCTGCGTTTTGAGGGCCTGAACAACGCCGCGTTGTTCGAAGACGCCCCCAACCTCGAGGTGCGCGTGACCTTCGACAAGGACGCCAAGACGCTGACCATCACCGACAACGGCATCGGCATGAGCCAGCAGGAGGCCATCGACCACCTGGGCACGATTGCCAAGAGTGGCACCAAGGACTTCATGGGAAAGCTCTCGGGCGACCAGAAGGCGGATGCCCAGCTCATCGGCCAATTTGGCGTGGGCTTTTACTCGGGCTTCATCGTGGCCGACCAAATCACCGTGGAATCGCGCCGTGCGGGCCTGAAGGCCGAAGAGGGCGTGCGCTGGATCAGCGGCGGCACGGGCGACTTCGAGGTCGAAACCATCACCCGCGCTGCACGCGGCACCAGCATCATCCTGCACCTGCAGGGCGATGCCGGGGAATACCTCAACGCCTGGAAGCTCAAGCAGGTCATCGCCAAATACTCCGACCACATCAGCCTGCCCATCCTGATGGAAAAGGAAGAGTGGAAAGACGGCGAGCTGATCAATCCATCGGACGAAAACGGCGGCCGCCAGCCCGGCGGCATGGTCAAGACCGGCGAGTGGGAAACCATCAACAAGGCCAGCGCCCTGTGGACGCGCCCCAAGAAGGACATCACCGAAGAACAGTACGCCGAGTTCTACAAGGCCATCAGCCACGACCACGAGGCGCCGCTGACCTGGGCGCACAACCGCGTCGAAGGCAACACCGAGTACACGCAGCTGCTGTACATCCCCGCCAAGGCCCCGTTTGACCTGTGGAACCGCGACAAGAAGGCGGGCGTGAAGCTGTACGTGAAGCGCGTCTTCATCATGGACGACGCCGAAGCGCTGATGCCCACCTACCTGCGCTTCGTCAAGGGCGTGATCGACTCGGCCGACCTGCCGCTGAACGTGAGCCGCGAGCTGCTGCAGGAAAGCCGCGACGTGCGCGCCATCCGCGAAGGTTCGACCAAGCGCGTGCTGAGCATGCTGGAAGATCTGGCCAAGCACGACCGGCACGACACCACGCAGAATGCCGATGACGTGACCGATGTGGTGGACGCCGACGACAAGGCCAAGGAAGGCAAGTACACCGCGTTCTACAGCGAGTTCGGCGCCGTACTGAAGGAAGGCCTGGGCGAAGATTTTGCCAACCGCGAACGCCTGGCCAAGCTGCTGCGCTTTGCGTCCACCACCAGCGACGCCGTGACGGTGGGCTTTGCCGACTACAAGGCCCGCATGAAGGAAGGCCAGGAGGCGATTTACTACATCACCGCCGACAGCCTGGCGGCCGCCAAGAACAGCCCGCAGCTCGAAGTCTTCAAGAAGAAGGGCATCGAGGTGCTCCTGATGACCGACCGCGTGGACGAGTGGGCGCTGAACTACCTGCACGAGTTTGACGGCACCCCGCTGCAAAGCGTGGCCAAGGGCGCCGTGGACCTGGGCAAGCTGCAGGACGAAGCCGAGAAGAAGGCCTTTGATGAGGCCGCCGAAGCCTTCAAGCCCGTGCTGGCCAAGCTGAAGGAAGCGCTCAAGGACAAGGCCGAGGACGTGCGCGTGACCACGCGCCTGGTGGACTCGCCCGCCTGCCTGGTGGTGCAGGGCGACGGCATGAGCACCCAGCTCGCCCGCATGCTCAAGCAGGCCGGCCAGCAGGCGCCGGCCACCAAGCCGGTGCTGGAGGTGAACGCCGAGCACGCCCTGGTCAAGAAGCTCGACGGCAGCGTGCACTTCCACGACCTGGCCCACATCCTGTTCGACCAGGCCCTGCTGGCCGAAGGCGGCTTGCCGGAAGACCCGGCAGCTTACGTCAAGCGGGTGAACGCCTTGCTGGTCTGAGCCTGCATTTTTGAGTCAAAACGACCGCAAGCGCTGGCTCCACAAGCGCTGGCTGTTATCTAAGGCAACGCTGATTAAGGTCCACCATTGAGAGGGGTCAAACGTTATCCGCAGATGAAGCAGCAGACCTTGGCAATGGCCGCAGATCAAGACAACGGATTCGAGCATTCGCGCAAACCCACCCGACGCGAAGAGTTCTTGCGGACCATGGAGACAATAGTGCCATGGGCCGCTCTGTGCCAGGTGATAGAGCCGCACTACCCCAAAGCAGGCAACGGCCGCCCGCCCATTGGCCTTGAGCGCATGCTGCGCATCCATTTTCTTCAGCACTGGTTCAACCTGGCCGATCTGGCGTGCGAGGAGGCTCTGTATGACAGTGCCAGTCTGCGCCGCTTTGTGGGGATTGACCTGGGCCGCGAACGCGTGCCCGACGCCACCACGCTGCTGAAGTTTCGCAAACTGCTCAATGAGCAAAAACTGGGTGAAGCCCTGTTTGCCAAGGTAGGCCAGCAATTGCAGGAGCGCGGCTTCAAGGTCAACACCGGCACCATCGTGGATGCCACCATCATCGCCGCGCCCAGTTCTACCAAGAACGCCGACAAGGCGCGCGATCCCGATATGCACCAGACCCGCAAAGGCCAGCAGTGGTATTTCGGCATGAAGCTGCACATTGGCGTGGACAGCCAAAGCGGGCTGGCGCACAGCGCCGTGGTGACGGCGGCCAACGTGCATGACAAACACCCGCTGCCCGATCTGCTGCATGGCAACGAGCAGCGCGTGTACGGCGACTCGGCCTACGCCAGCCAGAAGGCTCTGATCCGGGGCAAGGCGCCCCAAGCCAAAGACTTCACCAACCAGCGCACCCGCCGTGCAGGCGAGGTGGACGAAGTTCAGCGGGCCAAGAACCGCAACAAGTCACGCATCCGCGCTCGGGTAGAGCATGTGTTCGGGGTGGTCAAGCGCCTGTGGGGATTCACCAAGGTGCGCTACCGCGGGCTGCAGAAGAACGCCACACGCGCATTCACGGCCTTGGCGCTGGCCAACATTTTCCTTGCCCGAGGGCGACTGCAGGGACAGGTGCGCCCGTAAGGGTGGAAATCGGGCCTCAAGGCCCTGCGAACGGCCCAAATGGGCGGCGCAAGAGGCCACAAAATCCAAAAAATGGCGTCTTCCGCGTTCGCGCGGGAAATTTCGAGGGCTTGTTCAGCGTAGCCCTAAGGGTTTCGCTTGCGCATTCGTACTCTGTCTGAGTCAGTCCATCGGTGCGGTTGATTTGCCCAGACGCACGCACATAGTGCACCCACCTGCTGAGCGGACCTATGTGCTTGGTAGAAGCTCTACACCCCGAGATTTATCCATCGCGATAGATTCAAAAATTGAAGCTGCAGCGAAGCGTAGATTCACAAAGGACACCCTCGCTT
>DATLGV010000389.1:0-2985 GCA_035540275.1 Acidovorax sp.
ACTCCAGCACCGACCCACCCGTTTCCTGGTTGGCGCCCATGATGGCCTCACGCACCTGCCCCTGGGTCAGCCCTTGGGCTGCGAGCTTGATCGGATCAAGCACCACCTGGTACTGCTTGACCATGCCGCCCACCGACGCCACTTCCGCGACATTGGGCAGGCTCTTGAGTTCGAATTTCAGGAACCAGTCCTGCAGGGCCCGCAGCTGGGCGAGATCGTTCTTGCCGGTGCGGTCCACCAGCGCATATTGGTAGATCCAGCCGACCCCGGTGGCGTCGGGGCCGAGCGACGATTTGGCCGTGGCGGGTAGTCGCCCCTGCACCTGGTTCATGTACTCCAGCACCCGGGAACGTGCCCAGTACAGGTCCGTGCCGTCCTCGAACAGGATGTAGACAAACGAGTCGCCAAAGAACGAGAAGCCGCGCACCGTCTTGGCGCCCGGGACGGACAGCATGGTGGTGGCCAGCGGGTAGGTCACCTGGTTTTCCACGATCTGCGGCGCCTGGCCGGGGTAGGAGGTGCGGATGATGACCTGGACATCCGACAAATCGGGGAGCGCGTCCACGGGGGTGCTGCGCACGCCCCACACGCCCCAGGCCGTGAGCATCACGGTCGCCAGCAGAACCAGGAGTCGGTTCGCCACCGACCAGCGGATCAGACGTGCGATCATGGCTTGATCCTTTCCACGGCAGTGATCACGAAGTCCTTGCCTTGCTGCTGGAAGGTGAATTTGACCTGCTGCTCGGGTTTCAGGGCCTTGGCCAGCTCTGGGTTTGCCAGCTTGAATGGCATGGTCATGCCGGGCCACTTCAGTTCAGGCACGGCCTCGTGGGTAAGGGTCAGCTCGGTTGGCGTGACCTCATCGACCACCCCTCGCACCGTAAAGCTCTTGGACGCCGGAGCCGCAGAGGCCGAGGAACCCTGTTCAGCGATGGGTTGTGCGCTGCTGCCGGGAGGTTGAGCGGGCATGATGCCTCGCAGGCTGGCTTCCGAGTCGATCAGGAACTGCGCCGAGGCGACCACCTGCTGCCCTGCGGTGAGTCCGCTTTGAATGACGAGTCGGTCATCGATTTCCGCGCCAAGTTGTACCTGGACGGGGTGGTACTTGCCGGGGCCGTCCACCACGTAAACCAGTGCCCGCTTACCGGTTCGGATCACCGCTTCACTGGGTACCAGCAGCGCCGGTTGGGTGCGTCCCGCCAGGACAATCTGCCCGGACATGCCCGCCTTCAGGCGCTGGGTGGGGTTGGGAAGCTCCAGGCGCACGCGCACCGTGCGGGTGTCCCGGTTGGCCTCTGGGAGGATGCTCACGACACGGGCTTTGAGGGTTTCGCCCGGAAACGCGGCCAGGCGCACCTGGGCGTCCTGCCCCAGTTGCAAGGGACCGCTTTGCGCTTCGGGAACGGCCGCTTCGATCCAGACGCTGGCCAGACCGTTCACGCGCACCAGGCTGGCCCCCGCAGAGACCGTCATGCCCTGGCGCACCATCAGTTCGGCCACCATCCCTGCTTGTGGGAAGGTCACCGTGTAGCGGCCCTGAGGTTCGCCCGTGCGCTCCACCTGGGCCACGAGCGAGGCAGGCATGCCCAGCAGTGACAACCGATGACGCGAAGCGGCCGTCAGCGACTCTTCCTTGAGCGCCCGGACAGCGAGGAACTCGCGCTGCGCAGCCACCCACTCAGGCAGCAGTAAATCGGCCAATGGCGCGCCTGCGGCCACCACGTCACCCGGGGCCCGGGCATAGACACGCTCCACAAATCCTGCAGAACGCGCCTGGACGATACTCACATCCCGGTCATTGAGCTGGACCGTGCCCAGCACGTCCACATCGGATCCAATGTCGCGCTGCTCCACCGTGGCGGTGCGCAGGCCGAGGGCTTGCACCGCTTGTGCCGAGACATTCAAACCGGTGCTTTGTTGTGCGTCCTCATCGGCGTACTTGGGAACCAGCGCCATGTCCATGTAGGGCGACTTGCCTGGCTTGTCGAACTTCTGCGTTGGCACCATGGGGTCGTACCAGTACAGCACCTTGCGGTCGGCCTTCGCCGCTTCTGCCGATGGAGGGGTAGCGCCAGATGGATGACTGCTCGCAATGCGCCATTGGGAGACGCCCCAACCGAGGGCAATGCCAGCAGCCACCAGTGCCACGGCCACAGTGGTCTTCTTGAAAACGGTATTGGTCATGTGGTTCTCCCTTCAGTCCGCGATCAGGCTGTTCAGACGGGCAATCACGGTGTCCCGCTGCGCCTGCAGATCAATGAGCCGCCAGTGCGTCTCCCGCACTTGGGCCCTGGCCGCCAGCACGGCGCTCAAGTCGCCTTTGGCAGACTGGTAATTGGCCAACGCGAGTTCGGCACGCCCCTGTGCCAAGCCCATGCCCGCCGATTGCAGCCGCTCGATCTGACTGTTCAGTGCCGCCAGCTCTGAGGCGCTGTCCTCCAGCTCCTGCAGGTGCCTGCGGGTCACGTCTTCCTGCTCGGCGTCCAGGCGCTGCAGCTCCAGCTGCTTGGCCTTGATCTGGGGTCCCTGGCGCCGCTCCTGTTGCCAGGGAAGGTCAAAGGTCACCTGGAAGGACACCATGTCGCCCCAGCGTCGGTCGCGGCGGCTGTAGGCGACTTCCCAGGACCAATCACCCTTGGTTTCTGCTTGGGCTTCGCGCGTTTCCGCCAAGGCCATGGCCTGCATGGCGGGGTACTGCGCAAGTTCCGCGTGGCGGTGTACCTCAGACCGCAGTTGATCCAAGGGGCGGCTCAGCGGCCCAGGAGTTCCCTGTAGCGCCTCGTCGGCGCGAGCGCCAACCCAGCGCCGCAACATCGCCCTGGCCTTGGATCGGTCCCGCTGCAGATCGTCCCTGCGATCCGACAGCGCAAGCGCCTCCTGCCTGGCCATCAGCAGGTCTGCGGCCTGGGCCGTGCCTCCGGCGATGCGGGCGGGCAGGCTGTCCTGCAGGCGCTGGTTCTCACTCAGTAGACCGGTGAGTACCTG
>DATLGV010000390.1:0-10812 GCA_035540275.1 Acidovorax sp.
GTGCTGGTGGAGGCGGCCAGCGCGGCGCGTGCGGCTTCGCCAAAAGTGCCGGTCTGCAGGGCGTCGAGCGTGAGCACGCCCCAGGGCTGGCCATCCACCTGCAGGCCCATGCCCATGCAGTCGTGCACCGGCAGGGGCTCGCCCACCAGGGTGTCGAGCAGGCCGTCATAGGGGTCGGGCAGGCTGCTGTCGTGGTCAAAGCACGTCACCTCGCGCCGTGCCAGGATGGCCGCGAGCCGGGGGTGCTGGCTGACCGCAAAGCGCCGGCCCAGCGCCTCGCGCACCAGGCCGTCCACGGCCAGGGGGCGCAAGTGCTCTTCTTCCAGTTGCAGCAGCGCCACGGCGCCGCAGCGGAAGCGGCCGCGCAGGTGGGCCACCAGCCGCTGCAGGCGCACGGCCTGGGGCAGGTCGGTGGCCAGATCGGCCAGCAAGAGGTTGTGGTCCATGGTTGTAATTACCCTTATTGGGTGAATTTAACCCCATTGAAGCATGGTCAAAAAAACCATGGCGCATGCAAGTGGTTGATTTGATGGACTGGCGGCCCTGGCCCGGCGCTTGCAATGTGGGTAGCGACCCCGATCCACCCGTTCAGAAAAGCCATGACCCCAAGACCCCGACCCCCTGCGGCCCGCCATGCTGCCAGCGCGCACTGGCGCCGTCCCGTTGTTGTTGTTCCGTTCCAGCAGGAGGCCCGCCATGGGTAACTACCGCAAGCTCTGGTTCACGCTGATCGGCGTGCTCATCGTCACCTTCAGCCTGTTGGGCTACTACGGCGCCGAGGTCTACCGCACCGCGCCGCCCATCCCCGCGCGCATCGCCACGGCCGGGGGCGAGGTCCTCTACACCCGCGACAGCATCCTCGACGGCCAGACGGCCTGGCAGTCGGTGGGTGGCATGCAGCTGGGCTCCATCTGGGGCCATGGCGCCTACCAGGCGCCCGACTGGACGGCCGACTGGCTGCACCGCGAGCTGCTCAACTGGCTCGACGTTGCGGCCGAGCGCGCCCATGGCAAGCCGTTTGGCGACATCGACGCCGCCGCCCAGGCCGTGTTGCGCGAGCGCATGAAGACCGAGTACCGCACCAACACCTACGACCCGGCAACGGGCGTGGCCATGGTGTCGTCCACGCGGGCCGATGCGATCGCGATGACGGCGCTGTATTACGACCAGCTCTTCAGCGACACGCCTTCGCTGCACAAGACACGCGAGCATTTCGCGATGAAGGAGAACACTCTGCCCAGCGCCGAGCGGCGCGCGCAGATGACGGGCTTTTTCTTCTGGACGGCCTGGGCCGCCGCCACCGAGCGCCCCGGCAGCGTGGCCACCTACACCAACAACTGGCCGCACGAGCCGCTCATCGGCAACCAGCCCACCGCCGAGAACATGGTGTGGTCGGTGATGAGCGTGGTCGTGATGATGGCGGGCGTGGGCTTCCTCGTGTGGGGCTGGTCCTTCCTGCGCAAGCACGACGAGGCGGAGCCCACGCCACCCCCGCACGACCCGCTTGCGCGCGTGCCGCTCACGCCCTCGCAGCGCGCCTTGGGCAAGTACCTGTTCCTCATCGTCGCGCTGTTCAGCTTCCAGGTGCTGCTGGGCGGCTTCACGGCGCACTACACGGTGGAGGGCCAGCAGTTCTATGGCATCGACGTGTCGCAGTGGTTCCCGTACTCGCTGGTGCGCACCTGGCACATCCAGAGCGCGCTGTTCTGGATCGCCACGGGCTTCCTGGCGGCAGGCCTGTTCCTTGCACCGCTCATCAACGGTGGCAAGGACCCGGCGTACCAGAAGCTGGGCGTGGACATTCTGTTCTGGGCGCTGGTCGTGGTGGTCGTGGGCTCGTTCGTGGGCAACTACCTGGCCATTGCGCAGATCATGCCGCCCGAGTGGAACTTCTGGCTGGGTCACCAGGGCTATGAATACGTGGACCTGGGCCGCCTGTGGCAGATCGGCAAGTTCATCGGCATCGCGTTCTGGCTGGTGCTGATGCTGCGCGGCATTGTGCCGGCGCTGCGCACACCGGGCGGCGACAAGAACCTGCTGGCGCTGCTGACCGCGTCGGTGGTGGCCATTGGCCTGTTCTACGGCGCGGGCTTTGCCTACGGCGAGCGCACGCACCTGTCGGTGATGGAGTACTGGCGCTGGTGGGTCGTGCACCTGTGGGTGGAGGGCTTCTTCGAAGTCTTCGCCACCACGGCGTTGGCCTTCATCTTCTCGACCCTGGGCCTGGTGTCAGTGCGCATGGCCACGGCCGCCAGCCTGGCGTCGGCCTCGCTGTTCATGCTGGGCGGCGTGCCCGGCACCTTCCACCACCTGTACTTTGCAGGCACCACCACGCCCGTGATGGCGGTGGGCGCGGCCTTCAGCGCGCTCGAAGTGGTGCCCCTGGTGGTGCTGGGCCACGAGGCGTGGGAACACTGGCGCCTGCAGCACCGCGCGCCCTGGATGGCCCGCCTGCGCTGGCCGCTGATGTGCTTCGTCGCCGTGGCCTTCTGGAACATGCTGGGCGCGGGCGTCTTCGGCTTCATGATCAACCCGCCCATTGCGCTGTACTACGTGCAGGGCCTGAACACCACGCCGGTGCACGCCCATGCCGCGCTGTTCGGTGTGTATGGCTTCTTGGCGCTCGGGTTCACGCTGCTGGTGCTGCGCTACATCCGGCCGCAGCTGTTGTTCAGCGAGCGGCTCATGAAGACGGGCTTCTGGTGGCTCAACGCCGGCCTGGTGCTGATGATTGCCACCAGCCTGCTGCCCATCGGCCTGTTCCAGTTCCACGCCAGCGTGAGCGAAGGCCTGTGGTACGCCCGGGGCGAGGAATTCATGCAGCAGCCCTTCATCCAGACCCTGCGCTGGGTGCGCACCTTCGGCGACGTGGTCTTCATCGTGGGCGCACTCGCCATGGCCTGGCAGGTGGTCAGCGGCGTGTTGGGCTCGCGTGCACCGGCAGCCCATGCAGGAGGCTACTTGGCGGAGACCCGCCGCTGATCCGCGCCGTGCGCTGCCACCACCACCCTCGGCGGCAGCGCAGGCCCTCATTCATCCCACAAGGAGCGAACATGAACCTCGACAAATTCAAGCACCAGCACACCGACATCCTGCGCAGCATCGCCACTTTGCGCGCCTTGGCCCATGCAGGCGTGGAGGCCAACGCCACGGCCATCGCCCAGGGCATCGTGGCGATGAGCGGCACCATCAAGCTGCACCTGGCCGTGGAAGACCAGGTGCTGTACCCCGCGCTGCAGCGCGGCGGCAATGCGGACCTGGCACGCATGGGGCGCCAGTACCAGAGCGAGATGGCGTCGATCGCCAGCGCCTACGACGCCTTTGCGCGGCGCTGGAACCGGGCCGAAAGCGTGCGGCGCGATGCACAGGGTTTCCGCGACGAGGCCAATGGGGTGCTGCGCCGCGTGTTCGAACGCATGCAGCGCGAGGACCATGACTTCTATCCCCGCATCGAAGAGGAAGAAACCGCCGGCTGCCATTGAGCGAGAGCGCAGTCCCGCAGCCCACCGCCCCATCAAAGCCATCCACCTTTTCACCGCGCACTGCGACCACCCACTCCGCGTGCGCCAGCGTGTCACCGCACGCTCCCCCATCCATCGGTAGGGCCTGACGGCACCTCCCTTTTGCCGGCCTTTGCGCCGGCTTTTTTTTACCCCTGCTTAGCGCTGCGTTTGTGTTGGGTCAAACTACCTATAGTGTCTGGTGGGTATCGTAGACACCATAGGTAGTGTTTTTAATCCGTTCCAAAGATTGGTCAAACCCATGGTGCCCACCCTTGTCACCCTGCCCCGCGATGTGGTGCTGCGCAGCGGTCAGCGCGTTCCTTTTGACGCCGAACGCATCCGTGCTGCGCTGGCCAGCGCCGGGCAGGCCTCGGGGGAATACGGCGATGAGGAAGCCGCGCTGCTCACGGCGCAGGTCACCAAGGTGCTGATCCACCGCTTCCACGGCGAGGCGCCCACGGTCGAGCAGATCCAGGACGTGGCCGAGCAGACGCTGATCGCCGCCAACCACCTGGCCACGGCCCGTGCCTACATCGTCTACCGCGAGCAGCACGCGACCTTGCGCGCCGACAGGCAGACGCTGGTGGATGTGGAAAGCTCCATCAACGAATACCTCACCCGCGCCGACTGGCGCGTGAACGCCAACGCCAACCAGGGCTACTCGCTGGGCGGGCTGATCCTCAACGTGGCGGGCAAGGTCACGGCCAACTACTGGCTCTCGCATGTCTATACGCCCGAGATCGGCGAGGCGCACCGCAATGGCGATATGCACATCCACGACCTCGACATGCTCAGCGGCTACTGCGCGGGCTGGTCGCTGCGCACGCTGCTGCACGAGGGGCTGAACGGCGTGCCCGGCAAGGTGGAGGCCGGGCCGCCCAGGCACATGAGTTCGGCCGTGGGGCAGATCGTGAACTTTCTGGGCACGCTGCAAAACGAGTGGGCGGGCGCGCAGGCGTTCTCGTCGTTCGACACCTACATGGCGCCCTTTGTGCGCAAGGACGGCATGGACTACGCCGCCGTGCGCCAGTGCATCCAGGAGCTGGTCTACAACCTGAATGTGCCGTCCCGCTGGGGCACGCAGACGCCGTTCACCAACCTCACCTTCGACTGGACCTGCCCCGACGACCTGCGCGAGCAGGTGCCGGTGATCGCGGGCCAGGAGATGCCGTTCGCGTATGGCGACCTGCAAGAGGAGATGGACCTCATCAACCGCGCCTACATCGACGTGATGACCACGGGTGACGCCAAGGGCCGGGTGTTCACCTTCCCCATCCCCACGTACAACATCACCCGGGACTTTCCGTGGGAGAGCGAGAACGCACAGCGGCTGTTCGACATGACGGCCAAGTACGGTCTGCCGTACTTTCAGAACTTCATCAACTCGGAGCTGGAGCCGAACATGGTGCGGTCCATGTGCTGCCGCCTGCAGCTGGACCTGCGCGAGCTCTTGAAGCGCGGCAATGGCCTGTTCGGCAGTGCGGAGCAGACGGGCAGCCTGGGCGTGGTCACCATCAACTGCGCGCGGCTGGGCTACCTGCATGCGGGCGATGAGACGGCATTGTTCGCCGCGCTCGATCGCCTCATGGAGCTGGGCAAACAAAGCTTGGAGACCAAGCGCAAGCTCATCCAGCGGCTCATGGACCAGGGCCTGTTCCCCTACACCAAGCGCTACCTGGGCACGCTGCGCAACCACTTCAGCACCCTGGGCGTGAACGGCATCAACGAGATGGTGCGCAACTTCACGCACGACCAGCACGACATCACCAGCGACTGGGGCCACGCCTTCGCCGTGCGCCTGCTCGACCATGTGCGCGAGCGCATGACCCAGTTCCAGGAAGCAACCGGCCATCTCTACAACCTGGAGGCCACGCCCGCCGAAGGCACCACTTACCGCTTCGCCAAGGAAGACAAGAAGCGCTGGCCTGCCATCCTGCAGGCGGGCACCGTGGAGCAGCCGTACTACACCAACTCGTCGCAGCTGCCCGTCGGCTTTACCGACGACCCTTTCGAAGCGCTGCAGCGGCAGGAGGTCCTGCAGGGCAAGTACACCGGCGGCACCGTGCTGCACCTGTACATGGGCGAGCGCGTCTCCAGCGGCGCGGCCTGCCGCGAGCTGGTGAAACGGGCGCTCACCAACTTCCGTCTGCCCTACATCACCGTCACGCCCACGTTCTCCATCTGCCCCACGCATGGCTACCTGGCGGGCGAGCACCCGTTCTGCCCGCGCTGCGATGAAGAGCGCCTGGCGGCCAAGCGTGCGCGCCTGGCTGCGTGAATGGAACAGAGCAGAGCAGAGCAGAGCAGAGCAGAGCAGAGCAGGGCAGAGCGCTAGAAACCCCGGCAGATTTCCATCAGGCCTTGATGGCGATCCACACCACAGCATTTCAACCAAGGAGCATTTCATGAGCCACTTTTCGCCCGCAGAACACACCGCCCTGGCCGCCGTTCAGCTCACTGACGACGAACGCCAGCCCTGCGAGGTCTGGACCCGCGTGATGGGCTACCACCGCCCGGTGGCCAGTTTCAACACCGGCAAGCAGGGCGAACACCACGAGCGCCGTTTCTTTGCGGAGCAGGCGCGTGGTGGCAGCATCGCCTGCTGAGGCGCTGCGCCTGGGCGGCCTCACGCCGCTCACCACCATCGACTTCCCGGGCCGCCTGGCGGCCGTTTTCTATTGCCAGGGCTGCCCCTGGCGCTGCAGCTATTGCCACAACCCCGAGCTGTTGGACGCCACGGCGCCGCCCCAGCTGCCCTGGGCCCACGCGCTGGCTTTTCTGCAAAGCCGCCGGGGCCTGCTCGACGGCGTGGTGTTCTCGGGCGGCGAACCCATCTTGCAGGCAGCGCTGCCCGCCGCGCTGGCCGAGGCGCGCGCCATGGGTTTTGCCACGGGCCTGCACACCGGCGGCATGTACCCTGAACGCCTCGCGGCCGTGCTGCCGCTGCTCGACTGGGTGGGGCTGGACATCAAGGGCCCCCTCCATCGGTTCGATGCCATCACGGGTGTGCCGGGCAGCGGGGCGCGGGCCTGGGAGTCGCTGGGCCTTCTGGTGACCAGCGGCGTGGCGCATGAGTGCCGCACCACCTGGCATGCAGGCCTGTTCCCGTCCGACGAACTGCAGGCACTGGGCAACACATTGACCAGCGCGGGGGTCGCGCTGTGGAAGGTGCAGCCCTGCAATGTTCCGGTCAACCACACGGTGGCGCACCCACAGGAAAGCGACCAGGGCGGCCACGTTGTGTCGTAGGCCGCCCTGGTCACGTGGGAATGCGCACTGGCTTCAGCCGCGGCCGGGCACCCAGCCGAGCAGGCCCGGTTCCTTGCGCCATGCGTCGGCAAAAACCACCAGGGAGGCCACGGCCCAGAACACCAGGTATTCCACCCCGGCCTTGTTCCAGTACCAGCCCACGCCGTTGACGATCATGATCGCGCCCGCCGCCACCACCATCAAGCCGGCGGACAGCAGCGCCGCATACTTGGTGAACACGCCCAGCAGCAGCGCCACGCCCACCGCCAGTTCCAGGATGCCGGAGAACACCACAAACACCTCCGGCGGCTGGAACCCCGCCCTGCCGAAGAACACGACGGTGCCTGCAAAGCCGACGATCTTGGACAGCACATGGGGCAGGTAGAAAAGACCCACGAGCATGCGCAGCACGCGCATCGGGAGATCGGTCGCCTCGCGGGAGGCGCTCGAAGAAGCAGTGAGTGGGAGCGATGACATGATGACCTCGACAACGGTGCACCTTCCACGTGCGAGGCGGCGAAACCTTTTGGGCCTTTGCCTGGCAACCCCGTTCATACAGAAGGTGAAATCAGTGTATTGGTCGCTGATTGGCTGATAAATCAGGAAAAGCGGGACACACTGGTGCGCCATTGGTGTTGATATTGCGCTCAATGCTTGAGGTGTATCAAGCACGGCCAGCGCGTGTTGCGCTGGCGTTTTGTCGGCCTTCGCGGCAAGGCGTGCATGCCCTCACCGGCTTGCGCATTCAGCCGGGACTATGCGCTGGTACACACCCGCAGCACCTCGGCCCCGTACGCCTCCAGCTTCTTGGCCCCCATCCCGCTGATGCCCTGCAGGTCGCTCAGCGACGCAGGGTTGCGCTCGGCAATGGCGGCCAGGGTGGCGTCATGAAAGATCACGTAGGCGGGCAGGTTGTGCTCGCGCGCCACCTCGGCGCGCCAGGCCTTGAGGTTGATGAAGCGCACCTGTGCATCGGGCCCCAGGTTGGCGGCCGCGGCGGGCGGGGCGCTGCCGGTTCCTTTGCGTGATCGGCTGCGTTTGGCAGGGGTCGATGACACCGATTCGCGCAGCTGCACCGGCACCTCGCCCTTGAGCACGGCGCGCGAGCCTTCGGTAAGGCTCAGGGTGTCGAAGCTGTGGCCGCTCTCCAGCATCACCTTTTGCAGGCCCACGGCACCGGTGGCCAGCAGCTGGCGCAGCACGCCGCGCAGCTGTGCTTCGGAATAGTCCTTTCCCACGCCAAAGGTCGAGAGCTTGTCGTGGCCGAACTGCTGGACCTTCTCCGTGTCCTTGCCACGCACGATGTCCATGATGTGGCCGGTGCCGAAGCTCAGGCCGCTGGCCTGCTGCACACGGTAGATAGTGGACAGCAGCTTGCGTGCCGCGTCCGTGCCGTCCCACACGGCAGGGGGGCTGATGCAGTTGTCGCAATTGCCGCAGGGCGTGGACTGCTCGCCAAAGTACGCCAGCAGCCGCACGCGCCGGCAGTCGGTGGCCTCGGCCAGAGCCAGCAGCGCGTCGAGCTTGCCGCGCAGCGCCTGCTTGAACTCCTCGCCCGCCGGGCTCTCGTCGATCATGCGGCGCTGGTTGACCACGTCCTGCAGGCCATAGGCCATCCAGGCATCGGCGTTCAGGCCGTCGCGGCCCGCGCGGCCCGTCTCCTGGTAGTAGCCCTCGATGTTCTTGGGCATGTCCACGTGGGCCACAAAGCGCACGTCGGGCTTGTCGATGCCCATGCCAAAGGCAATGGTGGCGACCATCACGACGCCTTCCTCGCGCAGGAAGCGATCCTGGTTGCGCTGGCGCACCTTGGTGTCCAGCCCCGCGTGGTAGGGCAGGGCGGTGATGCCTGCGTCGCTCAGCGTGGCCGCCAGTTCTTCCACCCGCTTGCGCGACTGGCAATACACCACGCCCGCCTCGCCCGCGTGCTCGCGTTCGATGAAGCGCAGCAGCTGGGTGGTGGCGTCCTTCTTTTCGACAATCGTGTAGCGGATGTTGGGCCGGTCGAAGCTGCTGATGAACAGGCGCGCGTCTTCGAGCTGCAGCCGCTCGATGATGTCGGCCCGGGTGAGCGCATCGGCCGTGGCCGTGAGCGCGATGCGCGGCACGCCCGCATAGCGCTCGTGCAGTACCGACAGCGCCCGGTATTCGGGGCGAAAGTCGTGGCCCCACTGGCTCACGCAATGCGCCTCGTCGATGGCAAACAGCGACAGGTGGCCGCCCTGGTACAGGCTGTCGAGCAGCCCCAGGAAGCGCGGCGTATTCAGCCGCTCGGGCGCGGCATACAGCAGGGTGATGTCGCCGGTCTGCAGCCGCAGTTCCACATCCTGCGCCTCGTCAAAACTCAGCGTGGAGTTGAGAAATGCGGCAGACACCCCCGCCTCGTGCAGCGCACCCACCTGGTCGTGCATCAGCGCAATCAGCGGCGAGACCACGATGGCCACCCCGCGCCCCTGCTGCTGGCGCACGATGGCCGGCACCTGGTAGCACAGGCTCTTGCCGCCGCCGGTGGGCATGAGCACCAGCGCGTCGCTGCCCGCGATCACGTGTTCAACGATGGCCTGCTGCGGGCCGCGAAACTGCTCGTAGCCGAAAACATCCTGCAAAACGGCATGGGCAGGGGACAGCGCGGGTGACAGGCGAGAGAACAAGCGGATACTCTGAAATTGATAGCTGCCAGCGCAGATGAGTCGTGCGCCTGGTGCCGATAAAGCCAAAATTCTTCAGCGCCCCGGACTTGGCCCTGGGCGCGGCAGGCGCATATTGTGCGCTGCCAGAGGGCGAGGGCCGCACTTTCTACAATAGAGGGCTATGCAAGCCCTTCATTACACGCGCGCCGCGCAACTGCCCGACATCCTCGCCCAACGCATCGTCATCCTCGACGGCGCCATGGGCACCATGATCCAGCGCTTCAAGCTGGGCGAGGCGCAGTACCGGGGCGAGGGCTATACCGGGCCGGACGGCGCGGGCGACCGGTTCAAGGACTTTGCGTACGACGTGAAGGGCAACAACGAGTTGCTCAGCATCACCCGCCCCGACGTGATCCGCGACATCCACGAGCGGTATCTCGCCGCGGGCGCCGATCTCATCGAAACCAACACCTTCGGCGCGACCACCGTGGCGCAGGAGGACTACCACATGGCCGGGCTGGCGCGCGAGATGAACCTGCGCTCGGCGCAACTGGCCCGCGCCGCCTGCGACAAGTACAGCACGCCCGACAAGCCCCGCTTTGTAGCCGGCGCCCTGGGCCCCACGCCCAAGACGGCCAGCATCAGCCCCGACGTGAACGACCCCGGCGCGCGCAACATCGACTTTGAAACCCTGCGCGCTGCCTACTACGAGCAGACCGAGGCGCTGGTCGAAGGCGGCGCCGACGTGCTGCTGGTCGAGACCATTTTCGACACCCTGAACGCCAAGGCCGCGCTGTTCGCCATCGATGAGTTCTTTGAAAGGAGCGGCGAGCGCCTGCCGCTGATCATCAGCGGCACCGTGACCGACGCCTCCGGCCGCATCCTCTCCGGCCAGACCGTCACCGCCTTCTGGCACAGCGTGCGCCATTCGCGCCCGCTGGCCATCGGCCTGAACTGCGCCCTGGGCGCCACGCTGATGCGCCCCTACATCCAGGAGCTGAACCGCGTGGCCGAGGACACCTTCATCAGCTGCTACCCCAACGCCGGCCTGCCCAACCCCATGAGCGACACCGGCTTTGACGAAACGCCCGAGATCACCAGCCGCCTGGTGCACGAGTTCGCGGCCGAGGGGCTGGTCAACATCCTGGGCGGCTGCTGCGGCACCACGCCGGACCACATTGGCGCGATTGCCAAGGCGGTGGAGGGCGTACCCACGCGCAAGATGTTTTACCCCGCAGAAGCCTGAAATATGAGTCGAATTGGCCTCTAGTGCTTATTCAATAAGCGCAAACAGCTATAAAAAATGTAGTGAATGCCGTGCCAGCGCAGTGCGGCAGCCCATTGCAAGGTGCCGCCAGGTGCGGCAACCTTGCGGTCCCCCTTCATTGCGCCTTCCCGTTTCGCCGTTTGGTCCGTCCACTCCATGCTTG
>DATLGV010000391.1:0-10498 GCA_035540275.1 Acidovorax sp.
CACCCGCTCACCCCCGTCAGGGCCCCGCAGGCCCACACCCTGCGGCACCGCGGTTTCACCCTGGTCGAACTGATGGTCGGCATGGCCATCGGGCTTGTGCTGGTCGCAGGCCTGGCCGTGCTGTTTGCAAACACCAGCCGCTCCGGCCTGGAATTGGAAAAGAGCATTCGCCAGATCGAAAACGGCCGCTACGCGATCGAGCTTCTGCATGACGACCTCACGCTGGCCGGCTTCTACGGCGAGGTGCCGGGTGACCTGTCCAACTATTCCGCCCCTGACGTATGCGCCACCGCGCTGACCGACCTGGGCTGGGACAAGACCAACCCCTCGGCCCCGCGCCTGCCGCAGCCGCTGCGCGGCCTGACGGCCGTGCAGGCCGCCGCGCTGCCGACCAACTGCATCCCCAACTACAAGGCGGGCACGGTGGCCTTTGCCGTGCACCGGCTCGGCACGGAGGCCGTGGCGCCCACGGCTGCGACCTCCGCCAGCACACCGTATGTGCAAAGCTCGCGCTGCAACACCGATCCGGTGGCCGACCCCTTCATCATCCAGCCGGGCAACGCGGCCACATTCACACTGAAAAACTTTGCCTGCAGTGCGGCCAATACCGTGCGGCCCTATGTATCGCGTGTGTATTACATCGCCACCTGCAACGAATGCGGCGCCGGCGGGGACACCACGCCCACCCTCAAGATCGCCGAGCTGCGTGGCACGGCCATGGCCAGCATTCCTCTGGCAGAGGGCATTGAGAACATGGTGCTGGAATACGGGTTTGACACCACCGATCCGGCGTCTGCCACCGCGTCTGCCGCCGACAAAGGGCGTCCCGATGTGTTTTTGACCGGCCTGAGTGGCGTACCCGGCGCACGCGACAACGACTGGGGCAACGTGGTGGCCGTGCGCCTGCACCTGCTGTCGCGCACCACAGAACCCAGCCCCGGCTACAACGACGCCGGCAAGACCTACACCCTGGGCCCCACCACCGTCAATGGCGACACCACCGGCTTCAAGCGCCGGGTGTACACCACCACCGCCCGCCTGATCAACGTGGCCGGCCCCCGGGAAGTTCCCTCTACGCCCTGACACCCCATGAAAACCCCTTCTTCCCAACGCGGAGCCACACTGGTGGTGGCGTTGATCTTTTTGATACTGATGGGTTTGTTTGCCATCAGCGCCTTCAACAGCTCCAGCAGCAACCTGCGCATTGTGGGCAATAGCCAGGCCCGGCAGGAGAGCCTGGCCGCGGCGCAGGTGGCGATTGAGGCGACGATCAGTTCCGTAGACTTCACGACCAAACCGGCGGCGGTCGCTTTGTCACCAATCCAAGTTGATGTCGATGGAGATGGCACTACCGACTACACAGCCACACTGATTCCAGTACCGACGTGCACGCGCGTTCGCCCTCTCACGGACATCCCTGACCCTGTCCCGGGGGAGCCCGACCCGCTCGCCGCCTGCCGTTCGAGCACCAGCCTGGTCCCGGGCTGTCTTGACACCGAGTGGAATATCCGGGCCGCAGTCGCAGATTCACGCAGCAATACCAAACTAGCGGTTAATCAAGGCGTTAGCGTCCGTGTTCCGGCATTGCTTTTACCAGAATCATGCAAATGAAATTTTCAAGGAATATAGCCATGTATTATTCAATCAAAGGGCGTTTGCAATGCTGGGCAATTGTCGTCAGTGCGTTGATGACAGCGCTCCCTGCCTTGGCGCAATACAGCAGCGATATTGACATTTATTCGGGCAATGGCACCGGATCAACGTCCAATGTGCTTTTTGTTTTGGATAGCTCCGCAAACTGGAATGCTAGCCTAAAACACACATGCACCTATACAGATGGCGGCCCCCCTAGTAAAGGGCAAACCAAAGGGGGCATGGAGCAATGCGCTTTATACAACGCCATTTATGCCATGCAGCCCAACACCGATGGTACTGCACCCTTCAATATTGGTTTCATGGTTTTTAATGAAACCAATGTGGATACGGGCGCTCGCGTCATCCAAGCGCTGACGCCGCTCACCGTGTCAGGCAAAACGAATCTCCTTGCATTTATCAAAAAACTCAATCAAAACCAGTCTCCCGCCCCCACTTCGTATGCCTTGGCGATGCATGAGGCCTATCTTTACTTCTCGCAAAAGGCGCCTTTCTCAGGCCAGCGGGCGGGCACGCTGCCCTATGACCCCAATGCATTCAATGGCGGCAAATATACCCTGCCTGTCGGCTCGGACTGCGGTAAAAACTACCTCATCGTCATTGCCAATGGACCGCCGCAGGGCGACCAGATGTCCAACGATGTCATGAAGGCCATGCTGGCCACAGCGGGGGGCAGTGTGACACCCATTACCTACCCGGCAGGCACCGTAGACCCCAAAGATGCGGCCAACTGGACCGATGAATATGCGCGATTCATTGCGGGCAAGGACCGCACCGCCGTGGCCGATGGGGCCTCTGCCACCACCTACAGCATTGCAGTCACAGGGGCTGCCAGCGACAAAGCAACCTATCCAACAATCATCAGAGGCATTGCCCAAGCTGGCGGTGGAGACAACTACACAGCCGCAGACGCAACACAGTTCGCCAATGCCCTGGGTGAGGTCTTCAGCCAGTTGCAGGCGGCCAACAGCGTGTTTGCGTCGGCCAGCCTGCCCGTCAGTGCCAATGCCCGTGGCAGCTACCTGAACCAGATTTTCATGGGCATGTTCCGCCCGGATGGCGACGCCAAACCGCGCTGGAGAGGCAACCTGAAACAGTACAAATTCACCTACGACCCCACGACGGACACCATTGCCCTGGCCGACGCCAACGGAGACGGGGCGATCAACCCTGCGACAGGCTTTATCAGGCCCTCGGCGGTGTCCTTCTGGACCGCCCCGAGTAGCTTCTGGGTCAGTCAGCCCATGGGCACGCCCCCGAATGCGGCCGATAAAACGTCCGACTCCCCCGATGGAGATATCGTGGAAAAAGGTGGCATCGCACAGCAAATTCGCACGACTTATGCCACCAGCCAGTCTGCACGCAAGCTGTATACCTGCATCGGCTGCAGCACCAACACCAATCTGGCCACAGACACCACAACCCAGTTCACCACGGCCAACAGCAGCAGCATGACGGCCATTTCGACCGACAGCACGCAGCGCGATTTGATCATTAACTGGGTGCGGGGCACAGACAATGCCGGCGATGAACAAGGCCCGGGCGGCACCACCACCATTCGCCCCAGCGTGCACGGCGATGTGTTGCACTCGCGCCCTGCCGTGGTGAACTACGGCACCGATAAAAACCCCAATATAGTGGTGTTTTATGGCTCCAATGATGGCATGCTGCGTGCAGTCAACGGCAACCAAACTGGCACCGGGGCGGGCCAGGAATTGTGGGGATTCATCCCCCAGGAGCATTTTGGCAAACTCCAGCGGCTAAGAAACAACAGCCCGGAAGTGCGTCTGTCCACCACCACGGTGTTGTCCTCGGCCACCAACCCGCCAACCAGTCGCGATTATTTTGTGGATGGCCCTATTTCCATCTACCAAGCCGGCTCGCAAGTCTATTTGTACTTTGCCATGCGCCGTGGTGGGCGCTTTCTGTACGCACTGGATGTGTCAGACTCAGCGAAGCCTAAATTCCTCTGGAAGAAGGCCCATACCGATACCGGCTTTGGTGTGCTTGGCCAGACATGGTCGGAGCCTCGCCTTGCCAAAGTGAAGGGCCAGACCGACCCGGTGATCGTGATGGGTGCGGGCTACGATGCCAGCGCTGAAGACGTAACCCCAGCGGGCACAACCACCATGGGGAATGCGGTGCTGGTGCTGAATGCCCTCACGGGCGACAAAATTGCCCAGTTCAATACAGACCGCAGCGTGCCAGCCGACGTCACAGTGGTGGACTCCGACGCCGACGGGTACATAGACCGGGCCTATGCCGTGGATTTGGGCGGAAACATTTACCGCATTGACTTTGAAACCAGCACATCCACGGCAGTCAGCCAATGGGGCATGTACAAGTTGGCAGCGCTCAAGGGCGCAGGTACACGCAAATTCTTTTATGCACCTGATGTCGTGATGTACAAGTCCTATGCTGTGGTGCAGGCTGGCTCTGGTGACAGAGAGAAACCCCTCCTCCCCCCGGGTAAAACCTACACCGACTCCTACTCGACTGATGCCTTCTTCACGGTACTGGACAAAACCTTGACCAAGGGCACTGTGAGCGGTTTCACCCCCATTGACCCGGACAAACTATGGCAGGTGGGTAGCACCAGCAATACAGCCAATAAGATCAATGGGTGCTTTATCAATATGAGCACTTCGGGCGAAAAAATTGTCAATGCACCGCTCACCTTCTTGGGCACCACCTATTTTGGAACTAATATGCCAGCGAAGCCCCAGGGCGGCACCTGCAGTGCAAACCTTGGCGAGGCAAAATCCTACGCCGTTCCGCTACTCTGCCAGGCACCCACTGTTAATAAGTTCACCGGGGGTGGACTGCCGCCCAGCCCTATTGCCGGATTTACAACCATTACGTACAACAAGTCCAATGGAGATGGAACCAGCACGGAGATGAAGATCGAAACACCGTTCATCTCCGGCACAGGGAAGAACAAACCCGCCGCTATTGAGTTCGACAATCCAAAACTTAACCTTAATATGCCCCGCAAGCGCACTTACTGGTACCGAGAAAGCGCCCGCTGACACCGCGGTGCCACCACAGCAAAAGGGCCGACGCATGCGTCGGCCCTTTTTCATGGCGTGTGGAACAACAGGGCGCGTTCAGCCGCCCAGTTGCCCGCGCATGGCCTGGATGACGGAGCGGTAGTCCGGCTTGCCAAAAATCGCGCTGCCGGCCACGAAGGTGTCGGCGCCCGCATCGGCCACGCGGCGGATGTTGTCGGTCTTGATGCCGCCGTCCACCTCCAGGCGGATGTCCTTGCCGCTGGCGTCGATGCGCTTGCGCACGGCCTCGATCTTGCGCAGGGCCGAGTCGATGAAGCTCTGGCCGCCAAAGCCGGGGTTCACGCTCATGATGAGGATGAGGTCGATGTCGTCGATGACCCAGTCCAGCACGTCCAGGGGCTCGGCAGGGTTGAACACCAGGCCGGGCTTGACGCCCTTGGAGCGGATGGCCTGGATGCTGCGGTGCACATGGCCCGAGGCATCGGGGTGGAAGCTGATGTAGTCCGCCCCCGCGTCGGCAAACGCAGCGGCCAGGGCGTCCACCGGCTGGATCATCAGGTGCACGTCAATCGGCACGGCCACGCCCGCGGGCGTTTTGGCGTGGGGCTTCAGGGCCTGGCAGACCATGGGGCCAAACGTGAGGTTGGGCACGTAATGGTTGTCCATCACGTCGAAGTGGATCCAGTCGGCGCCAGCGGCAATGACGTTGCGCACTTCTTCGCCCAGGCGGGCAAAGTCGGCAGAGAGGATGGAGGGGGCGATTCGGAATGTGCGGCTCATCCCCCGATTGTCGCAAAGCGCAGAACCCCAGGGGTTTTTGGCGCCCGATCGTTGCCCGCCCACGGGGCGGCACGGTTACCATGCGGCCCATGCCAAAGCACCAGTTTGACGTGGAAGTGCTACCTGAATACCTGCCCGAGCAGTCCGCGCCGGACACCGGGGTGTTCAGCTTTGCCTACACCATCACCATCACCAATGCGGGCGATGCGCCCGGCCAGTTGATCTCGCGGCACTGGATCATCAGCGACGCGCGCGGCCACACCGAAGAGGTCAAGGGCCTGGGCGTGGTGGGGCAGCAGCCGCTGCTCAAGCCCGGAGAGTCGTTCCAGTACACCAGCGGCTGCCGCCTGCGCACCTCCAGCGGCACCATGCATGGCACCTTCCATTGCGTGGCAGAAGACGGCGAGCCTTTCAACACGCCCGTGCCCCTGTTTGTGCTGGAGGCGATCAGCCACGGCCCGTCGGGTGAGCCCCTCAGTGGGCGGGTGCTGCATTGATGAAGGCGCCCCGCGACCTGCCCAGCCTGCTGGCCGCGCTGGACCCTGCCGCCGATCTGGCACATCGCCACCTGTGGCTCATCCACCTGCTGGACTGGGTGCGCGGCCAGCGGGATTCCGTCCCTGCCGCCGTGGGGCGGGTGCAGCTCTTCGTGGATGCGGTCGCGGCGCGGCCCGACATCCAGCAGCGGCTGCAGGCCTGGTGGGCCACGCTGGTGGACCAGGTGGACATCACCACCTTGCTCGCAGATTTTGGCTTTGCGCCCCGCACCGCCCTGGTCAGCGAGATGGCGGAACGCTTGCGCACCAAGCTGCTGCCTGGCAGCCCCGAGACCATCGACGCGTCAGAGCTCTTCATGCTGGCCCTGCCCAGCGCCTTTGACGCCCAGTGGCTCGCGGCGCTGGACGAGGCCACGCTGAACCGGCTGGTAACGGTGCTGGCCCGGGACGCCCAGAGCGAAAGCCCTGGTGGCGCCACACGCTGGCACAGGGCGTTGCTCGACGCCATCACCTACTGCGCGGGGCAGATTCTTTCGACCGGCTTTGCGCCCGAGTTGCGGTTGCGCATGAGCGAGTCCGCACGCGAGGCACAGCCCTTCCATGCGCTCATCCGCGATGTGGAGAGCCTGCGCGTGGAGGTACTGCACGCCCTGCGCACCCCCGACCGGCTCAACGAAACCGCCCAACGCCTGCGCGAGCGGCTGGAGTCATGCCGTGCGGCAGCCGCCACGGTGTACACGCACTTCGAGGACAACGGCATCTCGGTGGGTCTGGTGTTCCGCCTGCGCCAGCTGCGCGAGCGCATCTTGCGGGTGCGCGTGCTGCTGGACTGCCTGCTGTCCGCGCAGCCTGCGGTCACTGCGGCACAGCTGATGGCGCAGCTGGTGATGGTGGGGCAGGAGCGGCGCAGCCTGCGCGCGCTGCTGGCCTCCAACTCCTCGCTGCTGGCGGCCAAGGTGGCCGAGCGCAGCGCCGAGACGGGCGAGCACTACATCACCCGCACCAGCGCCGAATACCGCTCCATGCTGCGCAAGGCGGCGGGGGGCGGGGCACTGATGGCCTTCACCACCCTGGTCAAGTTTGGCCTGTATGCGCTCGCGCTGTCGGCCTTCTGGGCCGGCTTCATGGCGGGCATCAACTACGCCGTGAGCTTTGTGCTGATCCAGCTGCTGCACTTCACGGTGGCCACCAAGCAACCGGCCATGACCGCGCCCGCCATGGCGGCCAAGCTCAAGGAGCTGGGCAGCGGCGACGCCATCGAGTCGTTCGTGGACGAGATCACGCACCTGGTGCGCTCGCAGGTGGCCGCTGTGCTGGGCAATGTGCTGGTGGTGTTCCCGGCGGTGCTGGGGCTGGCCGCGCTGATCGCACTGGCCACCGGCGACCCGGCCATCAGCGAGAAGCAGGCGGAGCATGTGTTCGAGTCCCTGCATCTGCTGGGGCCGTCGCTGTTTTTTGCCGCTTTTACCGGGGTGCTGCTGTTTGCCTCCAGCATCATTGCGGGCTGGACGGAGAACTGGTTTGTGCTGCACCGCATGGACTCGGCCCTGCACTACAACCCGCGCATCACCGGGCTGCTGGGTGCCGAACGCGCCGCGCGCTGGGCGCGGTTCCTGCGCGAGAACCTGTCGGGCTTTGCGGCCAACATCTCGCTGGGCTTCATGCTCGGCCTGGTGCCCGCGTTTGCTGCGTTCTTCGGGCTGGGGCTGGACGTGCGGCACGTCACGCTGTCCACCGGCCAGGTGGCGGCCGCCAGCGCCACGCTGGGGCTGCAGGTGCTGCAGATGCCTGCGTTCTGGTGGGCCATGGCGTCGCTGCCCTTCCTGGGTGCGTTGAACGTGTCGGTGAGCTTCTACCTTGCCTTCAGCCTGGCGCTGCGCGCGCAGAACGTGAGCGGTGTGGACCGCGCGCGCATCTATGCCGCCCTCCGCGCCCGCCTGCGCACTGCACCCCTGAGTTTTTTTGTGCCATGGCACCGCCCGGTGCGCACACCGGCGCAGGGGTGAAGCGGCAACCGCCGCCTCTGTCCTACACCGGCGGAGTGTTTCCGCCTGTAAATTCGGTGCACCTATGCTCCGGCCCACTCCGTCCCGCCCGCGGACGGCCCTTGTGCCGGAGTCTCCCTACCGACGGGCTCCGCCCGTCTGACGCAGAGGTTTGATGACATGAATGAAATCCTGAGCTTTTGGGCGCAGTGGCTGCGCCCGTCGGCCGGGCTGCCCACGGTGCAATGGTCACTGCTGCTGGCGGTGGCTGCCATGGCGGGTTATCTCACCCAGCGCCACACGGGCCTGCCCAAGGTGGTGGGCTATTCGCTGGTCGGCACGGCAGCGGGCCTGGCGGGCTTCAGTGGCGCGGTCTGGCCGCTACAGGGCATTGGTCTGTTCCTGCTGGAGCTGGGCGTGGCCATCGTGCTGTTTGAATGCGGCGGCCGCATTCCGCTGCGCTGGTTCCGCCACAACCCCATGGTGCTGGTGCAGAGCATTGCCGAATCGGTGCTGACCTATTTCGCGGTGTACTGGGTGCTGGTGTGGCTGCATCTGCCGCCCCAGGCAGCAGGCCCGCTGGCGCTGGTGGCGCTGGCCGCATCGCCCGCGGTGCTGACCCGCGTGGTGGCCGACACCCGCGCGGCGGGGCCGGTGACCGAACGCGCCATCGTGCTCACCACGCTGTCCACGCTGTATGCACTGACGCTGGGCAGTGCCAAGGCAGAGCTCATCAACCGCCAGAGCCTCACCCTGCTCGAAACCATATCGCCCGTGGTGGTGGTGCTGGGCGTGTCCATCCTGGTGGCAGCCGTGCTGTCCCTGGTGCTGCGCCTGGCGCTGCGCTTCATGAGCCCCACGAGCGAAAACACCTCCATGCTGTTTCTGGCCCTGGTGGCCGCTGGCACGGCGGTGGCAGCCCACATGGGCGGGTCAGCCCCCCTGGCCGCCTTGCTGGGCGGGATGATGCTCAAGCAGCTCAACCCCCGCCCCTGGGCCTGGCCGCGCCAGCTGGGCAATGCCTCTTCACTGCTCACCATGCTGATGTTCGTGCTGGTGTCCACCGTGGCGGCGCAGGCCGACTGGAGCGCCCCCGTGGCCGGTGTGGTGCTGGCCCTGATCGCCGTGCGCCTGCTGGCCAAGGCGCTGGGCGTGGCGCTGGGCAATGTGGGCAGCGGCGCCAGCTGGAAGCAGGCGCTGTGGGTGGGCTGCGCGATGACACCGATGTCCTCCATCGCCCTGCTGATTGCCTCGCAGTTCGTGCTCGCGTCGCCGTCCACCGGACATGTGATTGCCGGGGTGGCGCTGCCGGCCATCTTGCTGATGGAAGTGTTCGGCGCCGTCATCGCCACCGTGGCCATTTACCGTGCGGGCGAAAGCTCCAAACCCTGGGCGCCCCTGACGCGCAGCAACAACGGAGAAAGCAGCCGTGAGTCTTGAAGCCTTCACCCATTCCAAGCCGCTGACGCTGGGCGTCGAGCTGGAGCTGCAGCTGGTCAACACCAACGACTACGACCTGGCGCCCTACGCCGAGGACATGCTGCGCCTGATGCAGAAAACCCCGCTGCCCGGCAGCGTGGTGCCCGAGATGACGAACAGCATGATCGAGATCTCCACCGGCATCTGCCACTCGGCCAGCGAGGTGCTGGGCCAGCTCACGCCGATCCGCGATGCGCTGGTCAAAAGCGCCGACAAGCTCAACATTGCCGTGGTGGGCGGCGGCACGCACCCGTTCCAGCAGTGGCATGAGCGCCGCATTTACGACAAGCCGCGCTTTCGCGAGCTGTCCGAGCTGTACGGCTACCTGTCCAAGCAGTTCACCATCTTTGGCCAGCACGTGCACATCGGCTGCCCCGATGCCGATGCCGCGCTGCTGATGCTGCACCGCATGTCGCGCTACATCCCGCACTTCATTGCGTTGTCGGCGTCCAGCCCGTATGTGCAGGGGCAGGACACGGCGTTCGACTCGGCACGGCTCAACTCGGTGTTTGCGTTCCCCCTGTCGGGGCGCGCCCCGATGGCGCTGACCTGGGACGACTTCACCACCTACTTCAACAAAATGACCCGCACGGGCGTGGTCAAGAGCATGAAGGACTTCTACTGGGACATTCGCCCCAAGCCCGAGTTCGGCACCATCGAGATCCGCGTGTTCGACACGCCGCTGACCATCGAGCGCGCTGCGGCCCTGGCGGGCTACGTGCAGTCGCTGGGCGCGTGGTTCCTGGCCGACCAGCCCTTCATGCCCCAAGAGGACGACTACCTGGTCTATACCTACAACCGTTTCCAGGCCTGCCGCTTTGGCATGGATGCGGTCTATGTGGACCCGGCCACGGGCGACCACATGCCGCTGCGCGAGCACATCCTCAGGACCATGGACAAGATCGCCGGGCACGCGGCCGTGCAGGGCGCATCCAGCGCCATGCACATGCTGCGCACCGAGGTCGAGGCGGGGCAGAACGATGCCCGCTGGCTGCGCCAGCGCCAGAGCGAAGAGCAGTTGCTGGCCGAGGTGAGCCGCCAGGCGGCGCAGCGTTTTCGTGGCGCGACCGCCTGAGCCACACCCCAGGCGCCT
>DATLGV010000392.1:0-2210 GCA_035540275.1 Acidovorax sp.
ATCGTGCCCGACTACATGGTGATGGGCGAACGCGGCATGGCCGACATGGGCGCCATGGAGATGCCGCTGCCCGACAACACCTTCCCGATGATGACCGGCACCGGCCCCTTTGGCCCGCTGGAGATGGGCGGCATGTTCACCACCTTCAAAGTGCGCGCCCACCAGGCAGCGGGCGACTACCGCGACCCGGGCGACTACGCCCAGCCACCGGGCACGCAAGCTTACGAATGGCAGGGCGCCCCCGCCAGCACGCCCCGCCCTCCGCGCGCCACGTCACCGGGCGCCGCACCAGGGGCGGCCAACGCCCGCAAGCCCGCCGCCGGCGGGCACCAACACTGAGATCGGATGCAGGATGAATACTCTTCAATTAATAGCTGCTTGCGCCTTACTGACAAGCGCTACAGGAACTTTTGGCCATGAAAAAATGCCCCACCACAGCCCCCGCTCCACGCCTGTGGCGAAGGAGCAAAAGCCCTGGGGCATCGCCGGCGATGCCCAGGCCGTCACCCGCACCATCACCATCCGCATGACGGACGACATGCGCTTTGCGCCCAGCCGCATCGAGGTGCGCGAAGGCGAAACCATCCGCCTGCGTGCCGAGAACCGGGGCCGGCTGCTGCACGAGATCGTGATCGGCACCAGGGCCGAGCTGGACGCGCATGCCGCGCTGATGGCCCAGCACCCCGGCATGGAGCACGACGAGCCCTATATGGCCCACGTGGCCGCCGGCAAGAAAGGCGACATCGTGTGGCAGTTCAACCGTGCTGGCGAGTTCGACTTTGCCTGCCTCATCGCAGGGCACTACCAGGCCGGCATGACCGGCACCATCACCGTGCTGCCGCGCAAGCCTTGACCCGCAACCTCGACTTTTTTGGAGCCCCGCCATGACGAGACCCTCTCCCTCGCGCCCAGCCCACGCGCCGCCAATGGCTCGCCGCTGCCCTGCCCCTGGCCGGCGCGGCTGCGGCCATTGCGCTGGCGCCTGGCGCGCTGCGCGCCGCAACCCCCACACCCCTGGAGGTCTGGAAAGACCCAAACTGCGGCTGCTGTCAGGACTGGGTGGACCACATGCAGGCCAACGGCTTCGCCGTGAAGGTGCACGCCACCGGCAACAACGCCGTGCGCGCCCGCCTGGGCCTGCCGCAGAAGCTCGGTTCGTGCCACACCGCCCTGGTGGGCGGCTACCTGGTCGAAGGCCACGTGCCCGCCAGCGATGTGCGCAAGCTGCTGCAGCAAAAACCCAAGGCCCTGGGCCTGGCCGTGCCCGGCATGCCCGTGGGCTCGCCGGGCATGGATGGCGCCGTGTACGGCGACCGGCGCGACCCGTACGACGTGCTGCTGGTGGCCCACGACGGCAGCACGCGCGTATTCAACAGCTACCACAAGAAGGCATCCACATGAAACTGATTTCCATCTCCCTGGCCGCCAGCCTGCTCGTCCTGGGCACGGCGCCCGCTTGGGCGCAAGCCCCCGCCGCCACAACCTCCGACAGCCATAGCAGCCACCATGCAGCCCCGGCGGCGGAGCTCAGCGAAGGCGAAATCACCCGCTGGGACCCGCGCACCCTGCGCGTGAGCCTGCGCCACGGCGAGATCAAGAACCTGGAGATGCCCGCCATGACCATGGTGTTCCGCGTGGCAGATGCCAGCGTGCTGGGCGACCTCAAGCCGGGCGACAAGGTGCGCTTTCGCGCAGAGCGGGTCAACGGCACCTACCAGATCACCCGGATCGAAAAGGCACCCTGACCCCGGCGCCAATGCGCGCTGGGGTGCGGCACCGGCCCTTCGCGCACGCCAAGGGCCTGCAGCTGCGGCAGGACACCATAATCACCGGCCATGAGTTCTCAAAAGATTCTGGCTGGCGATGCTGGCAGCCTCACCCGCGTGGCAGGCATCGAGGTGGGCCACTTCACCGAAACCCGCCGCCCCACGGGCTGTACCGTCATCATCGCCCGTGACGGCGCTGTGGCCGGGGTGGATGTGCGCGGTGCCGCACCCGGCACGCGCGAGACGGATTTGCTCCACCCCTCCAACCTGGTGGACAAGGTGCATGCCATTGTGCTGGCCGGCGGCAGCGCCTGGGGGCTGGATGCCGCCACCGGCGCCGTACGCTGGCTCGAAGAACGCGGTGTGGGCTTTGACGTGGCCGTGGGCCGCCTGCCCATCGTGCCCGCCGCCGTGCTGTTCGATCTGCTGGTGGGCGACATGCGC
>DATLGV010000393.1:0-2770 GCA_035540275.1 Acidovorax sp.
GTCCTTGGGAATCCCCCGGCACAGTCCCGCCGGGGGTGACCCTTTTGCGGTGGACAGCGCCCCATTGCCCGCTCTCAAAAGCGTGCACCAGTTCAGCAAGGCCTGGTCCCACATCGCTGCGGAACAACAGGTGGTGCAGGCCCTGCACCGGGGGCCAGAGAACGCAGGCCCCCTCAACGCGCACAAGCTGATGCTGCGTTCACTCAGCCTGATGCGCTCCCTGTCTCCGGACTATCTGCGCCACTTCATGGCGCACATGGACACCTTGCTGTGGCTGGATCAGGCGGGCCACAAGCCTCCCAGCCCCGCTGCCCGTCCGGCGCGCAAGGCGCGCGGCAGCAGGCTCTAGTCCACTGAATCCGAGAAATCGGCGGTGCGCCCCTGCTGTCGCGTGGGGGGTGTTTTCGGGGTAGCGCGCCGCGGCGCCCATCAACTGCGCACTTCGCGGGGCTTATGGAAACGCTCTTCTTCGGACGATCCCCCACAGGGGCCGTCAAGGCGCGCCCATGCGGCCCGACGAACGATCGAGCAAGGTTTCCAGCACCTCGATGCGGTGCCGATGCCGGGTGGTGATGGCATAGAAATGCTCCTGCAGCCCGGCGGAGTAGCCCACCTTGACCAGGAGGCCCGTGCGCAACTCGTCCTGAACCACCACCTCGGGCAGCACGGTCAGCCAGCCGCTGTCCCGGGCGATCAGGCGCAGCATGGCCATGTCATCCACCTCGGCGCGCAATCGGGGCGTCACCCCGGCCGATGCACACAGGGCTTCAAACTGCGCACGCAGTGCATGGCGGGGGCCAGGCAGCGCCACCTCCATGCCGTCTAGGTCTTCGGGTATGCGCAACGAGCGCGACTGCCACACGCTGGCGGGGCCGACCAGCGAGATGGACTGGCTGCCGAGAAATTGGCAGTGCAAGGGACGCTCGGAGTCGGAAGGCACTGACTCATTGGCCAGCACCACGTCCAGCTGGTGCTGCACCAAGCGCGAAATCAGCCCCTCCAGCAGCCCTGACTCCAGCGTCAAAACCACGGACGGGTCGGCCAGCAAGGGGCGGATCCAGTTCTCCTGGTAGTTGCGGGACAACGTTGCCACACTGCCCACGCGCAGCCGGGTCACCCCCGACGCGCTGCCCTGCAGGCGCCCCAGCATCTCCTGGCCCAGCCCGAAGATGTTCTCGGCATATGCCAGCACCAATTGACCGGTGTCGGTCAGCAGCAGGCGGCGGCCTTCTCGCAAAAACAGCTCTTCGCCCAGGCGCTCTTCCAACTGCCGGATCTGGGTGGACACCGCGGACTGGGACGTGTGCAGCTCCTGCGCTGCCTGGGTAAGGTGCCCCAGCTTGGCCACGCGCCAAAAGTAGAACAGGTGGTTGAAGTTGAGTTGATCGAGCCTCATTGTTCTATTTTTAGTATTTTTCTGTTCTCTTCAATGTATTTTACAGAACAATAACCCCGCAGCATCATCGCCCCCAGTCATGTTTCTGGAGGTTGAGTGATGCCATTTCTTCACGTTCTGTCCCACGCCAGCGCATGGGCACCGGGCATGCTCATGCTGGCCGCCATGGCGCTGGCGCTGTGCCACAAAGGCTCGGTCGCCGCGTTGTGGCGCTGGATGCTGGTCCTGTCTGGTGCCGCCCTGGCGGGTTCTTTCTTGGCGGCCATTGCTGCCATGGCTGCCATGGCTGCCATGGCTGGCATCGGCAGTCTGGACCTCGCAGGCTGGCTCAAGGCATCGCCGATGGGCTTGTGCATGGGGGTCCTGGTGCAACTGCTGGGCACCGTCATCGCAGCGTTTTCTGCGCGGTACCTGGAGGGAGAGCCCGGCCAGCCGCGCTACATGGCAGCGCTGGCGGGTGTGCTGGCTGCCGTGCACGTGCTGCTGCTGGCAGACCACTGGATCGTCCTGGTCATTGCCTGGGCTCTGGTGGGCATTGCGCTGCAACACCTGCTGTGCTTTTACCCCGATCGGGCCTTTGCCAGCCTCGCTGCCCACAAAAAGCAGATGGCGGACCGGGTGGCCGACGTGTTGCTGGTCGGTGCGGCGGCACTGGCCTGGTTGGAAGTCGGCAGCGGATCGTTGTCGACACTGTGGGCGCACATCGCACGCGACGGCATGTCCCCGTTGTTGCACACCAGCGCGGTGCTGCTGACCCTGGCCGTGATTTTGCGGACGGCCTTGCTGCCCGTGCATGGCTGGCTGATCCAGGTGATGGAGGCGCCCACGCCGGTGTCTGCACTGCTGCACGCTGGCGTGGTCAACCTGGGCGGGTTCGTCCTGATACGGTTCGCCCCCCTGCTGGAAAACGCAGCCGCGGCCCGCGTCGTGCTGGTCGTTTTTGGGCTGGGCACGGCCGTACTTGCTGGCATGGTGATGCTGACGCGCATCAGCATCAAGGTGCGACTGGCCTGGTCTACCGTGGCGCAGATGGGGTTCATGCTGCTCGAATGCGGGTTGGGCCTGTACACGCTGGCTGCGCTGCACCTCGTGGGGCACTCGCTGTACAAGGCCCACGTGTTTCTGTCGGCATCCAACGCGGTTCGGCAAGCGCGGCTGCAAGCCATGCACAGCGCAACCCCTCCGACAGCCATCAGCCTGGCGCTGGCACCCGTCGCCGCGACGGCCACCGTGCTGCTGGTGCTGAACCTTGCGGCGGATGCGCCCTGGCCCGCCTGGTGGTCTGCCGTGCTGGGGCTGGCCTGGGCGCATCCGCCGCAAGGTTCAGCACCAGCAGCACGGTGGCCGTCGCGGCGACGGGTGCCAGCGCCAGGC
>DATLGV010000394.1:0-11120 GCA_035540275.1 Acidovorax sp.
TCCACCGTGCGCTTGTTCATGCGGGCCTTGTCCACCCGCACACAGAAATCAAACAGGCTCTTGAAAGGCCCCTTCGTCGAACCCTGTGGCCCCTCCCCACGCCCTTCACGGGCGGCGACGATGGCTTCAATCGCCTGTTGACCCGTGCCTTTCACGGCCCCCAGGCCATAACGGATGATCTTGTCGGTGACAGGTTCGAACCGGTAGAAGCCCCGGTTCACATCCGGCGGCTCGAACGACAGCCCCATCTTTTGCGCGTCTTCGAACAGCACCTTCAGCTTGTCGGTGTCATCCATTTCCACGGTCATGTTGGCGCAGAAGAACTCGGCAGCGTAGTGCACCTTGAGCCAGCCGGTGTGATACGCCAGCAGGGAGTAAGCAGCTGCGTGCGACTTGTTGAAGCCGTAGCCCGCAAACTTCTCCATCAAGTCGAACACTTCGTCGGCTTTTTCCTGGCTGATGCCCTTCTCGGCGGCACCTTTGCGGAAGATGGCGCGGTGTTCGGCCATTTCCTCGGCCTTCTTCTTGCCCATGGCCCGGCGCAGCATGTCGGCGCCGCCCAGGCTGTAGCCGCCCAGCACCTGAGCGGTCTGCATCACCTGCTCCTGGTACACCATGATGCCGTAGGTCTCGGCCAGCACGGGCTCCACCAGGGGGTGGGGGTAGATGACCTCTTCCTTGCCGTGCTTTCGATTCACGAAGCTGGGAATCAGGTCCATGGGCCCTGGCCGGTACAGCGCGTTCAGGGCAATCAGATCTTCCAGCCGGCTGGGGCGCGCCTCTTTCAACATGCCCTGCATACCGCGGCTTTCAAACTGGAACACGGCTTCGGTCTTGCCCTCGGAGAACAGCCGGTACGTCGGACCATCGTCGAGCGGAATGTTCTCGAAGGCAAAGTTCTCCTGGCCCTTGTGGCGCTTGATGATGAACTCGCGCGCAATCTCCAGGATGGTGAGGGTTGCCAGGCCCAGAAAGTCGAACTTCACCAGCCCGATGGCTTCCACGTCGTCCTTGTCGTACTGGCTCACGGCCGACTCGCTGCCCGGCTGCTGATAGAGCGGGCAGAAATCGGTGAGCTTGCCGGGTGCAATCAACACACCGCCGGCATGCATGCCGATGTTCCGTGTCATGCCCTCGAGCTTTTGCGCCATCTCGATGACGGTCTTGACGTCCTCTTCCTTGCGCACGCGCTCGTAGAGCATGGGCTCCAGTTCCAGCGCGTAGTTGTTCTTGTCGCCTTCCTTCTTCACCTCGGGCGGATAGGCCAGGGTGTAGGACATGCCTGGCTTGCCAGGCACCAGCTTGGAGATGCCGTCACAGAATGTGTAGCTCATGTCCATGACCCGGCCCACGTCGCGGATCGCCGCCTTGGCCGCCATCGTGCCGAAGGTAGCGATCTGGCTCACGGCGTTCTTGCCGTACTTGTCCTTGACGTAGTCAATCACCCGGTCGCGGTTGGACTGGCAGAAATCGATGTCGAAGTCAGGCATCGACACGCGCTCCGGGTTCAGGAAGCGCTCGAACAGCAGGTTGTATTGCAACGGGTCCAGGTCGGTGATCTTCAGCGCGTAGGCGACCAGCGAACCAGCGCCGGAACCGCGGCCCGGCCCCACCGGACAGCCGTTGTTCTTGGCCCACTGGATGAAGTCCCCCACGATCAGGAAGTAGCCCGGAAACCCCATCTTGAGAATGGTGCCCAGTTCGAACTCCAGCCGCTCCACATAACGTGGTCGCTGCTTGTCTCTCTCGCCCTCGTCAGGGAAGAGATGCTTCAGACGCTCCTCCAGACCCTCGAACGACGCAAAGCGGAAATACTCGTCAATGGGCATGCCGTTGGGCGTCGGAAAATCCGGCAACTGCGGCTTGCCCAGCACCAGGGTCAGATTGCAGCGTTGCGCGATCTCGACCGTATTGGCGATGGCCGACGGCAGATCGGCAAACAGGGCTTCCATCTCCGCGGAAGTCTTGAAATACTGGTCGCGGGTGAACTTGCGCACCCGGCGCGGGTTGGCCAGGATTTCCCCCTCGGCGATGCAGATGCGCGCCTCGTGCGCCTCGTAGTCGTCAGGCCCTGCAAACTGAATGGGGTGGGTGGCCACCACGGGCAGGTTCAGCCGCGCAGCGAGTTGGGCCGCGGCCACCACATGGGCTTCGTCGTCGCTTCGGCCGGCCCTTTGCAGTTCGACATAAAACCGGTGCGGAAAAATGCCCGCCAATCGCAAGGCAATGTCTGCAGCGCCCGACTCATCCCCCTTCATCAGCGCCTGGCCCACCGGGCCCGCCTGTGCGCCAGACAGGGCAATCAAGCCTTCAGACAGCTCATCCAGCCAGGCCCAGGTGCTCAACGCCAGATTCTTGACAATGTTGCGCGTCCAGGCGCGGGCCAACAGCTCAGACAGGTTCAGGTACCCCTGCCGACTCTGGACCAGAACGACAAGACGCGACGGAGGCGCGCCCGCCTCGCCTTCCAGAAAGATCTCGGCGCCCAGGATGGGCTTGACCCCCTTGCCCCGTGCCTCCTTGTAAAACTTGATAGCGCCAAAGAGGTTGTTGAGATCGGTGATGGCCAACGCAGGCTGGCCGTCCTTGGCAGCGGCTTTGGCCACCTCGTCGATGCGATTGGTACCGTCAACGACGGAGAACTCGGTGTGCAGGCGCAAATGAACAAACATGCAGGCATTGTAGAAACCCCGGCGGCGCGCCTGCGGCCCACCGGGTGCCAGGGTCTTCAGACCGGGGCGCCCCCGCTACAATGCTTTTTCGTGCCCGGAATGACAGCGAGGGCTGCCGCGTCGAGGGCGTCAGGCGCACACCTTCGCTGCAGAACCCCTGAATCCTCTCTGGCGCACCTTCTTCCTTCTTTGCTGAAAGCTGCCTGCGATGCTGCGTGCCCCACTGCCCCTTGTTTCCGCCTTGCTGCTGGCCGGTTTGCTGGCCGGCTGCTCCAGCACCACGGTCGATAAAACGACGGGCTGGAGTCCCAATCGCATCCACTCGGAAGCCCAGGACGAAATGAACAGTGGGGCCTACGACAAGGCCGTTCCGCTGCTGGAGAAACTGGAAGGCCGTGCAGCGGGCACTCCACTGGCCCAGCAGGCCCAGATCGACAAGGCCTACGCCCACTACAAGGCGGGCGAAAAGGCACAGGCCGTCGCGACGCTGGACCGCTTCATGAAGCTGCACCCTGCCAGCCCCGCACTCGACTATGCGCTGTACCTGAAAGGCCTGGTCAATTTCAACGACAACCTGGGTCTGTTCTCGTTCATCTCCCGCCAGGATCTGTCCGAGCGCGACCAGAAGGCTGCCAAGGACTCGTTTGAAGCGTTCAGCGAGTTGGTCACGCGCTTTCCCGAATCCCGTTATGCGCAGGACTCGCGCCAGCGCATGACCTACATCGTGAACTCGCTGGCACAGTACGAAGTGCATGTGGCACGGTACTACTTCCAGCGCGGCGCCTATGTGGCCGCCATTGGCCGCGCGCAGGTGGCGCTGGCCGATTACCAGGGTGTTCCCGCGCTCGAAGAGGCGCTCTACATCCTGATCCAGTCTTACGATGCCCTGGGAATGACCCAGTTGCGGGACGATGCGCGCCGCGTGATGGACAAGTCCTACCCGCAAAGCGCCTACCTGAATGGCGGCGTCAAGGGCAAGTCGGATCCGTGGTGGAAGGTCTGGTGAGCGCCAACAGCGCA
Organism: Acidovorax sp.; assembly: GCA_035540275.1. Classification (GTDB taxonomy): domain Bacteria; phylum Pseudomonadota; class Gammaproteobacteria; order Burkholderiales; family Burkholderiaceae_C; genus Acidovorax. The sequence continues at coordinate 3,693 of DATLGV010000394.1, forward strand.
GCCTCAAATTCCGCGGGCGATTCCAGCCGCCGCATCGGAGGCAAAGCAGCCAGCAGGCGCTTGCCATAGCCCATGGTGACAAGGCGCGTATCGCACACCACCAGAATGCCCCGGTCCGTTTCATGCCGGATCAGACGCCCGGCACCTTGCTTCAGCGCTACGGCCGCCTCAGGCAATGCATAGGATGTGAACGCCTTTCCACCGGCCATTTCGATGCGTTGGGTACGCGCTTCCACCAGCGGATCCCCAGGTGGCGGAAACGGCAGCTTGTCGATCACCACAAGTTGCAGAGCGTCGCCTGGCACATCAAACCCCTCCCAGAACGAAGCCGAGGCCACCAGCACACAACCCGGGCGCCCGTGCGATGCGCCTTCGCGAAAACGCTCCATCAGACGCCGCTTGGGCCACTCGCCCTGCACCAGCACCTCCAACGTGCCTGAGGCCAGCCAGCGCGCCTTGAGCGCATCGCCCAGGGTGCGCAAGGCCTTGAGCGTGGTGGTCAGCACCAGCGTGCGGCCACCCAGCGGCTCGGCGGCCCGTGCAACCCACTCCGCCACGCTGCGGCTGTGGGAGGGATCCGCAGGCGACGGCAACTGGCGCGGCACATACAAGGCCGCCTGCCGCGCGTAGTCAAACGGACTGGCCACCCGAAGGATGCGCGCATCCTGCAGTCCGGCGCGTTCGGTAAACCAGGTCAAAGCCTCGTCGGTACCCAGGGTTGCCGAGGTAAAGACCCATGCCCGGCCAGCGCTGGCACGAGGCTCCTCAGGCCAGGCGTCCCCCTGCGAGGTCTCCGCGGGGGACGCCAGAATCCGGGTGCGCATGGCGTCTGCAATGTCCAGCGGGGATTCGATCAGGCGCAACTGGTTGCCTACATCGAGCCAACGCACCGCATCGGCTTGGCAAGGGCCTGAAAACCTGGCCAGCCGGGCCAACAGTGCACTGCCACGTTCGTACAGGCGCTCGAGATCGGGTGACATTTCGCTCACGGTGTCGAGCGCCTCCAGCGACTGCGCACACGCCGATGCCAGTGCGCGCAGCGCGGACTGCCATGCAGCGCCCGCGACCCCCTCGGGTATCTCGTCCGTCCAGCGCAATCTGCTGCCCGCTGAAACGCCAGCCCCACCCTGAAAAGCAGCGGAGCCCACGGCCAGACGGAGGTCCCGCGCAGACGACTCCAAAAGCTGCGCCAGGCGGGTCCAGTCAGCCAGACCGCGCGCATGCTGCAGCCCTGCCAACAACAGGTCCCGGGCAAAGTCCATCCATTGCCCCGTGGAAACCTGCGTACCCAAGAACTGCACGCCTGTCTCATTGATCTGGTGGGCTTCATCAAAAACGACCACACGCACCGTCGGCAGCAATTCGGCCATGCCCGACTCGCGCACCGCCACATCCGCAAAGAACAGATGGTGATTGATGACCACAATGTCAGCCGCCAGCGCCTCGCGCCGCGCCCGGTGGACATGGCATTCACGAAAACGGGGACACGACGATCCCGGGCAGTTCTCACGCGTCGAGGTGACCAAAGGGATCACGGGCGAGCGTTCATCCAGTCCTGTCAGCTCCGCCAGATCGCCCGACACGGTATGGCGCGACCAGTCTTCCACCTTGGCCAGCACGCGCGCCACCCCCCGGTCCTGGGCCTGGACATCCCAACGTGCCTGCTCCATGCGGTGCAGGCACAAATAACTGGCCCGCCCCTTGAGCAGGGCCATGCGCACGGGCAGCCCCAGGATTTGCGCCAGGCGAGGCAGGTCTCTGGCAAAGAGCTGGTCTTGCAAGGCCTTGGTCGCCGTGGACAACAGCACCCGTTCGCCACTGAGCAAGGCGGGAACCAGGTATGCGTAGGTCTTGCCCACTCCGGTGCCCGCCTCTACGACCAGCGCCCCCCCTTCCGCCATGGTGCGAGCCACGGCCATGGCCATCTGGGTCTGGCCGTCGCGCGGCTGAAAATGCCCATCCGCCCGCGCCAGTACGCCATCGGGGGCAAAGACCTCCGGCACCATGGCCTGCAGCGACATCAGGCAGGCTCTTGGGGTTGCAACTGCCGCTCCAGGCGCTCGATGGCATCACGCAGCGCGAGACGGCGTTTTTTCAGGCGGCGCAGGGTGAGTTCGTCATGCGCCGCTTCAGGCATACAGTGGTCGATCCGCGCATCCAGATCGGCATGCTCCATGCGCAGATCGATCAACTGACGGTGGGGGGAGTGCAGGCTGGGGTTCAAGGCAAGAGGCCATCGGCATGGCAAAAATGCCACAGGCGGGCGGATAATACGCGCTTGGCCCGCTTTCCACGACAGGCGTTTGCGTAGGCGCCCCCACAATCTGCAGCATGACCAAAGCGTTTCGCCTCATCGCCTCCACCGGCATCCACAAGGGTGACCGCGAATACCAGCAAGACCAGGTGGCACTGATCTCCCACGAGCGGCACAACGGCTGCGTTCTGGGGGTGGTTGCCGACGGGATGGGTGGCCGCAGCGGGGGGCGCAAAGCCTCGGACCAGGTCATGATGACGGCACGCCAATTATTCGAGCGCTATTCGCCCGACGCCGATGACCCCGTGGCCATGCTCAAGAACATGGTCGAAGAGGCCCACATCGTCATCCGACTGACCGCGATTTCGGCAGAGCAGGAACCCCACAGCACCATCGCCGCGTTTCTGATCAACCCACGGGGCGACTGCCACTGGGTGCATGCAGGCGACTCGCGCATCTACCACTTCCAGGGCTCCCGGCTGGCGTTTCGCACCAGCGACCACTCGTATGTGCAGGCGTTGGTCGACCGGGGTGAGCTGACGGAAGCCGAGGCCAACAACCACCCTCACTCCAACATCCTGGTGGGCTGCCTGGGCACCGAGAGTGACCCGCCCATCACCACCCACATCATTCCGCAGCTGCAACCGGGCGATGTCCTGCTGGCCTGCAGCGACGGGGTGTGGCACTACTTTTCCCCCACCGAACTGGCGTCGGTGGTCGACTCCCTGTCACCCCGTGAAGCCACAGAGTTCCTGATCGACAAGGCCCGCTCGCGGGCGCGCGGAGGCGGCGACAACCTGTCGCTGGTCGTTGTCAAAATCGAGGCGCTGGCCGAAGAGAAAAAGATTGCGCGCCTGACGCCCCTAGACCTGGGCCGGCCCTGAAGTCTCGCCTGCTCTACCAGCTGGGAGCAGGGGTAGTGCGGGGATTTCATCGGGTAGTGGTGAGACTACCCCAACCTACTTTCTCGTTGGCAGAAGCGCCTGTGATCTCCCGCTTGTTCTGATCGCCTGTCCCCGTGCGGGCTTTCCTAATTCAACGCATCGGCGTGGGTGCGGCAGGCGCCGGCAAGGGTGCGGCAGGCTTGCGGTCTTGAGCCACGGCATCGGCTCTGGATTTTTCAACCCGCGCGCGACGCTCCTCCGCAGCCTGGAGCGCTTGTTCATGTTTGGCACGCGACTGGGCCGCGCGGTCCGCATTGGCGGCTGCACGTGTGGCCTGCTCAGTCGCCTGAGCTTGGGCGCGGCTGTTTTGTTGCTGCGCGCGTTGGTGCGCTTCTGTGTCGCGCTGCGCCTTGGCAGCGTCCGGATCAGCTGCTGGCTTGCGAACCTGTGCCTCGGCACGCTTGGCCGCAGGCGGAACGGCCGTTTGCTTGTCCTCGATGGCCCGCAGGCGCTCCGCCGCCTTTTCCCTGCGCTCGGCATCGTTGAGTTCGATTTCCTGCGCACGCAATCGGTCGTGGGTCTCCCGCGCCTTGGCGCGTACACCACGCAAGCAATCTTCCACCGCAAAGCGCTGGTAGCACGCCGCCTCGTCTTGCTGTCGCCGGGCCGCTAGCACCTCGCGCTCGCGTGCAATGCGGTCACGCTCCACCTTGCGATGCGCAGCGACCGCCGAGGACGCGGGGTCTCCCTCTGCCCCCGTCGCGGCCCCCGCCGGAGCTGCCAGCACGGACACCAATGCGCAGAAGAGCACCAGCGCAACCGCCGCCCATGGTCCATCGGCCCTGCTCATGTCAGCCCCGTATCCACCGTGCGACGCTCCAGCGCCAAAAACTCCTTGGACTGCATCTCGTTGAGCCGAGACACCGTGCGCGGAAACTCGTGCGCCAGCGGCCCTTCGGTGTACAACTGCTCGGGCGGCACGGCTGCCGACAGGATGAGTTTGACCCGGCGGTCATACAGCACGTCCACCAGCCAGGTAAACCGCCGTGCAGGCGACGCCATGCTCACGGGCATGTAGGGCACATCGGACAGCAGCACGGTGTGGAACTGCGTCGCAATTTCCAGGTAGTCGTTTTGCGACCGAGGACCGCCGCACAGGGTCTTGAAGTCAAACCACACCACCCCGCCGGCCTTCCGGCGGGCGCGAATTTCGCGCGCCTCGATATGCAGCACGGGGTCTTCGTCATGCACTTCGGCGAGTTGATTGAACGCCTGGTTCATCTCGACATCCGCCTCGGGGCCCAGGGGCGTGTGATACAGCTTCACATGCTCCAGCGTCCGGCGGCGGTAATCTGTGCCGTTGTCCACGTTGACCACTTCGAGCCGCTCGTTGAGCAGGTCAATCGCGGGCAGGATGCGGTCGCGATGCAAGCCACCGGGGTAAAGATCGTCGGGCTTGAAATTGGAAGTGGTCACGAAGCCGACGCCGTTGTCGAACAAGGCCACCAACAACCGGTGCAGGATCATCGCATCGGTGATGTCCGCCACATGGAACTCATCAAAACAGATGAGCTTGTAGCGCTTGGCGATGCGCTCGCCCAACACGTCCAGCGGGTTGACGGTGCCCTGGAGGGCCGCCAGTTCGCGATGCACCTCTCGCATGAATTCGTGAAAGTGCAGGCGCACCTTGCGCTTCAGAGGCACGGCGTCAAAAAAGCACTCCATCAAAAAGCTTTTGCCGCGCCCCACCCCTCCATACATGTAGACGCCGCGCGGAATCTCCGGGCGGTTGATCAGCTTCTTGATCGCGTTGGAGCGCCTTGCCTTGTACTGGGCCCACTCGTCAGCACAGCGCTGCAGGGCATCCACCGCGCGCAGCTGGGCGGGATCGCTTTGGTAGCCTTTGGCGGCCAGTTCGGCCAGATAAGCCTGTTTGACGGTCACGTTACGGATGCTCTGATACTACAAAATTAATAGCTGCAAGCGCATATAAATCATGCGCTTGCAGCCGATTGATACCCAATATCAGAAGTTCAGCGTACGCTTGTCCACGGCCAGCGCCGCTTCCTTGGTGGCTTCGCTCAGGCTGGGGTGTGCATGGCAGATGCGCGCGATGTCTTCGCTGCTGGCCTTGAACTCCATGGCGACCACGGCTTCGGCAATCAGCTCGCTGGCCTGTGGGCCCACGATGTGCACGCCCAGGATTTCGTCGGTCTCGGCGTCCGCCAGCATCTTGACCATGCCGGTGGTGTCGCCCAGCGCACGGGCGCGGCCGTTGGCCAGGAACGGAAAGCTGCCAGCCTTGTACTTGACACCGTCGGCCTTGAGCTGCTGCTCGGTACGGCCCACCCAGGCGATCTCGGGGCTGGTGTAGATGACCCAGGGGATGGTGTTGAAGTTGACGTGACCGTGCTGGCCCGCAATGCGCTCGGCCACGGCAACGCCCTCTTCCTCGGCCTTGTGTGCGAGCATGGGGCCGCGCACCACGTCGCCCACCGCCCAGACGCCCGGCAGGTTGGTCTTGCAGTCGCCGTCCACCACGATGGCGCCGCGCTCATCCAGCTGCAGGCCCACGGCTTCGGTGTTCAGGCCGATGGTGTTGGGCACGCGGCCGATGGAAACGATGAGCTTGTCCACGTCCAGCGACTGGGCTTCGCCCTTGGCGTTGGTGTAGGCAATGCTCACGCCCTTCTTGCCGGTCTTGATCTCGCCGACCTTCACGCCCAGCTCGATTTTGAGGCCCTGCTTGTCGAAAGCCTTCTTGGCTTCCTTGGCGATCTGCTCGTCCACCGCACCCAGGAACGTGGGCAGGCCTTCGAGGATGGTGACTTCGGCACCCAGGCGGCGCCACACCGAGCCCATTTCCAGGCCGATCACGCCCGAGCCGATGAGGCCGAGCTTCTTGGGCACCGCGCCGACGCGCAGCGCGCCGTCGTTGGACAGCACCAGTTCTTCGTCAAACGGCGTGCCGGGCAGCGCACGGGCGTTGGAGCCGGTGGCGATGATGATCTGTTTGCCAACGATGGTCTCTTCAGCGGCACCCGCCACCTTGATCTCGTAGCCCCCTTCGGCAGCCTTCACGAACGAGCCGCGACCGTGGAAGAAGCTGACCTTGTTCTTCTTGAACAGGTACAGGATGCCGTCGTTGTTCTGCTTCACGACGGTGTCCTTGCGGGCGATCATCTTGGCCACGTCCATCTTGACGCCGGTCGCCGTGATGCCGTGCTCTGCAAAGTGCTTATTGGCATGCTCGAAATGCTCGGACGACTGCAGCAGAGCCTTGGAGGGGATGCAGCCCACGTTGGTGCAGGTGCCACCGGGTGCAGGGCCGCCCTTGTCGTTCTTCCACTCATCAATACAGGCCACGTTGAAGCCCAGTTGGGCAGCGCGAATGGCGGCAATGTAGCCACCAGGGCCGCCACCGATGACGATCACATCAAATTGTTTGCTCATGGGAAATCTCACTCAGTCAGTTGGAGAAAGACCCACCGGCGGGCAGGACCAGAGGTCGGGCCACGCGGGTGGGTCGATGCAGTCAGGGGATCAGATATCGAAGAGGAGGCGCGATGGGTCTTCCAGCGCGTCCTTCATCGCCACCAGGCCCAGCACGGCTTCGCGGCCGTCGATGATGCGGTGGTCATAGGACATGGCCAGGTAGTTCATCGGGCGGATCACGATCTGGCCGTTCTCGACCACGGCGCGGTCCTTGGTGGCGTGCACGCCCAGGATGGCCGACTGGGGCGGGTTAATGATGGGGGTGGACAGCATGGAGCCGAACGTGCCGCCATTGGAGATGGAGAACGTGCCACCGGTCATTTCTTCAATGCCCAGCTTGCCTTCTGCAGCCTTCTTGCCGAACTCAGCGATCTTCTTCTCGATGTCGGCGAAGCTCATCTGGTCTGCATTGCGCAGGATGGGCACCACCAAGCCACGGGGCGAGCCCACGGCGATACCGATGTCGAAGTAGCCGTGGTAGACGATGTCGTTGCCGTCCACCGACGCATTCAGCACGGGGTACTTCTTGAGGGCATGCACGGCAGCCTTCACGAAGAAGGACATGAAGCCCAGCTTGGTGCCGTGTTCCTTGGTGAAGCTGTCCTGGAACTTCTTGCGCAGGTCCATCACGGGGGCCATGTTCACTTCATTGAACGTGGTGAGGATGGCGTTGGTGGCTTGCGACTGCAGCAGACGCTCGGCCACACGGGCGCGCAGGCGGCTCATGGGCACGCGCTGCTCGGGGCGGCCGCTCAGGTCTTCCTTGCCAGCGGGCGCTGCCACCTGGGGCAGTGC
>DATLGV010000395.1:0-2286 GCA_035540275.1 Acidovorax sp.
GCCCCGGTGCGCGTGCAGCTCACGCGCGAGCAGGAGCATTTGTGGGAGCCCAAGGGCACGGCCCAGCTCATGCAGGTGCGCGGCGGGCTCAAGGCCGATGGCACCGTGGCGGCGTACGACTTTGAAACGTCCTACCCCTCCAACGGCGCGCCCACGCTGGCGCTGCTGCTCACCCGCACCATCGAGCCCGTGGCCCAGGCCTACGAGATGGGCGATCGCACGGCGCGCCCGCCCTACCAGTACGACCACCTGCGCGTGGCCGTCAACGACATGCCGCCCATCGTGCGTGCATCGTGGCTGCGCGGCGTGTCGGCCCTGCCCAACTCGTTTGCGCACGAGTCGTATGTGGACGAACTCGCCACCGCGGCGGGCGTGGACCCGGTGCAGTTTCGCCTGCAGTTGCTGAACGACCCGCGCGCCGCCGAGCTGGTGCAGGCCACGGCCGAAAAGGCGGGCTGGATTCGCCGCACCGGCCCGCAACAGCGCCCCTTAGATGGTGACTGGGTCCAAGGCCAGGGCTTTGCCTACGCCCGCTACATCCACAGCAAGTGGCCCGGCTTTGGCGCGGCCTGGGCCGCCTGGGTGGCCGATGTGGAGGTCAACAAAAAGACCGGCGAGGTGCATGTGCGCCGCGTGGTCGTGGGGCACGACGCAGGCCTGATGGTGAACCCCGCCGGGGTGGAGCAGCAGGTGCATGGCAACGTGCTGCAGACCACCAGCCGCGCGCTCAAGGAGCAGGTGACGTTCGAGCCCGTCAAGCAGGCCGTGGACAACCGCGAATGGGGCAGCTACCCCATCCTGAGCTTCCGCGAAGTGCCGGTCATCGAGGTCATGCACATGCCCCGGCAGGACGAGGCGCCGCTGGGCTCGGGCGAGTCGTCGTCTGTGCCGGGCACAGCAGCGATTGCCAACGCGATTTTTGATGCGACGGGTGTCCGATTCCGCGCGCCGCCGTTCACGCCCGAGGTGGTGCGCGCCGGGCTCAACCCCTTGCCCGGCGGCACAGGCGAGGCTGCTGCAGGCAGCACCCCACCCACCGAGCAGGCCGAGGTATTGCCCACGCTGGAGCTGCCCGCACCCACCGTGCCCGCCAGCGCCACATGGCCCGCCAAACGCAGCCCCTGGGCACGCGCGCTCGCTCTTGTCGCTGGTGGCATCGCCATGGGCGCAGCGCTGCTGGGCTGGCGCCCCTCCATCGCGCCCGTGGTGCAGACGGCAGGCGCGTCGGTCTACAACGCCGCCACCATCGAGCGCGGCCGCCTGCTGGCCGCTGCGGGCGACTGCGCGGTGTGCCACACCGCACCAGGCCGCACGCCCAACACGGGCGGCCGCGCCATGGAAACGCCTTTTGGCAAGGTCTACACCACCAACCTCACGCCCGACGCCGAGACCGGCATCGGCCAGTGGTCCTTCAGCGCCTTTCAGCGCGCCATGCGCGAAGGCCTCTCGCGCGACGGCAAGCACCTGTACCCCGCGTTCCCCTACACATCGTTCGCCAAGATGAGCGACGACGACCTGACCGCGCTGCACGCCTACCTCATGGCGCAGCCCGCCGTGCGGGCCGAGGTGCCCAAGACCGAGCTGACCTTCCCGTTCAGCGTGCGCCCCCTCATGGCGGGCTGGAACGCGCTGTTCCACGATGCCACGCCGTTCAAGCCAGACCCAACACAACCCCCCGAATGGAACCGGGGCGCCTACCTGGTGCAGGGCGTGGGCCACTGCGGCGCCTGCCACACGCCGCGCAATGCGCTGGGGGCGGAGCAGGGTGGCGCTGCGTTTCTGTCGGGCGCCATGATTGATGGCTGGGAGGCGCCTGCGCTCACCGGCCTGTCGAAGGCGCCCGTGCCCTGGACGGCCGATGCGCTGTATGGCTACCTGCGCCACGGCCACAGCCCGCAGCACGGCAGCGCCTCTGGCCCCATGGCGCCCGTGGTGCGCGAGCTGGCCCACTTACCCGACGACGACATTCGCGCCATGGCAAGCTACCTGGCCTCGTTCACCGCTGCAGAAGCCGCTACCCAGCCAGCCACACAGCCTGTGTCTGATCCGCAGCAGCGCGCCCAAACCGCCGTGGCCCAGGCCGCCGCGCTGGCCCCGCAACCCGGCCAGGCCCAGCGTTTGTTCGACGGTGCCTGCGCCGCCTGCCACCACGACGGCGATGGCCCCAAGCTGCTGGGCGTGAACGTGCCCCTGGCGCTCAACAGCAACCTGCACAGCGACCGGCCCGACAACCTGCTGCAGGTCATCGTGCACGGCATCCGCGAGCCCGCCGCGCGGGACATCGGC
>DATLGV010000396.1:0-2107 GCA_035540275.1 Acidovorax sp.
GCGCTGCTACTACTGCCACGACGCGCCCTGCGCCACGGCCTGCCCCACGGGCATCGACATCCCCTCGTTCATCCACCGCATTGCGCAGGACAACAACCGGGGCGCGGCCCGCGCCATCCTGGAGGCCAACCCCCTGGGCGGCATGTGCGCTCGCGTGTGCCCCACCGAGGTGCTGTGCGAACAGGCCTGCGTGCGCAACACCAACGAGGACAAGCCCGTGGAGATCGGCGCGCTGCAGCGCTACGCCACCGATGCCTACTTTGCCCAGCCCGGTGCACCGCTGTTCCAGCGCGCAGCCGCCACCGGCAAGCGCGTGGCCGTGGTGGGCGCCGGGCCTGCGGGCCTGGCCTGTGCGCATGGCCTGGCCGTGCGCGGGCATGACGTGGTGCTGTTCGAGGCGCGCCCCAAGCTGGGCGGCCTCAATGAATATGGTCTCGCCAGCTACAAGACCACGAACAACTTCGCGCAGAAGGAAGTGGAGTGGCTGCTGTCCATCGGGGGCATCGAGGTGCGCACGGCGCAGCAACTGGGCCGTGACATCACGCTCGACAGCCTGCTGGGCGCGTACGACGCCGTGTTTCTGGGGCTGGGCCTGCAGGGCGTGAATGCGCTGGGCGTGGCCGAGCCCACGGCCACCGGTTTGCGCAATGCGGTGGACTTCATCGCCGAACTGCGCCAGAGCGCCGACCTCTCCACCCTGCCCGTGGGCCGCCGCGTCGTGGTGATTGGCGGCGGCATGACGGCGGTGGACGCCGCCGTGCAGTCGCGCAAGCTGGGCGCCGAAGAAGTGACCATCGTCTACCGCCGCGGCGCCGAGGCCATGTCGGCATCGGCCGTGGAGCAGCAATGGGCGCAGACCAACGGCGTGACCATTCGCCACTGGGCTGCACCCAAGCAGGTGCTGAGCGAAGGCGGCGTGGTGACGGGCGTGTGCTTCGCCGCCACGGCGCTGAGCGGCGGCAAGCTGGTGGAAACCGGCGAGACCTTCACGCTCGAAGCCGACATGGTGCTCAAGGCCATCGGCCAGACCTTTGCGGCCGAGCCCGTGGGCAGCCGCATTGCACTGGAGGGCGGGCGCATCGCCACCGATGCCGAGGGCCAGACCAGCCTGCCGCGTGTGTGGGCCGGTGGCGACTGCCGCGTGGGCGGCCGCGACCTCACGGTGGAGGCGGTGGAGCACGGCAAGGTGGCCGCTGTCTCCATCCACGCCGCATTGATGGCTTGAACCCCTTCACCCCAGTTTTCACGGGAGCATCCCATGGCAGACATTCGCAGCAACTTCCTGGGCATCCACAGCCCCAACCCCTTCTGGCTCGCCTCCGCGCCACCCACCGACAAGGAGATCAACGTCACCCGCGCCTTCGAAGCCGGCTGGGGCGGTGTGGTGTGGAAGACGCTGGGCGAGGACCCTCCGGTGGTCAACGTCAACGGCCCGCGCTATTCCACACTCATGTCGCAAGACCGCCGCGTGATCGGCCTGAACAACATCGAGCTCATCACCGACCGGCCGCTGCAGACCAACCTGGAGGAGATCCGCCGCGTCAAGCGCAACTGGCCTGACCGGGCCATGATCGTCTCGCTCATGGTGCCCTGCGTGGAGGACAGCTGGAAGCGCATCCTGCCCATGGTGGAGGACACCGGCGCCGACGGCATCGAGCTCAACTTCGGCTGCCCGCACGGTATGAGCGAGCGCGGCATGGGCGCGGCTGTGGGCCAGGTGCCTGAATACATCCAGATGGTCACGGCCTGGTGCAAGCACTACAGCCGCCTGCCCGTGATCGTGAAGCTCACGCCCAACATCACCGACGTGCGCCACCCGGCGCGCGCGGCCAAGGCGGGCGGGGCGGATGCGGTCTCGCTCATCAACACCATCAACTCCATCATGGGTGTGGATCTGGACCGCATGGTCATGAGCCCGAGCACCGACGGCTGGGGCTCGCACGGCGGCTACTGCGGCCCGGCCGTCAAGCCCATCGCGCTGAACATGGTGGCCGAGATTGCGCGCGACCCGCTCACGGCCGGCCTGCCCATCAGCGGCATTGGCGGCATCACCACCTGGCGCGACGCGGCCGAGTACATCGCCCTGGGATGCGACACGGTGCAGGTG
>DATLGV010000397.1:0-2871 GCA_035540275.1 Acidovorax sp.
TGGATTGAGCACAGCCTGAGCTTTCGGGGTCGTGCGCGCTTGTTCTTCACGGACGAGCGTTGGCAGGCAGAGTCCAAGAAACACTATGCCCGTCTATCGTTACCCAGCAAGGCTGCCACTTTCTTGAAGCCTTTGCTGGCCCCCGATGGCCACCCCAAACTGCTCCACTTATGGCCGGTCAAACTGCTCCAGGCAGGACGGTCGGATTATGACTATGTGGGTGTGATGGCGATGCGTGAGGCGGCCTCCTTCAGACGGTAGCTTTTGCCCTCGAACTCCAGCATCGCGCAGCGGTGCATGAGTCGGTCGAGGATGGTGGTGGCCATGGTGGCGTCGCCCAGGTATTTGCCCCAGTCCTGCACCACGCGGTTGGAGGTGATGACGATGGAGCGGCGCAACTTGTAGCGCTGGTGCACGATGGCCTGCAGCAACTCGGCGCTCACATCGGCGATGCGCCGGGCCAGGAACAGATCGTCCAGCACCAGGAGGTCTGGCTCTATCCAGCCTTTGAGTTGTTCGGCCTGCTCGGTCGTGCTGGCCAGCCCGTAGCGGGCGAACTCGGTGTCGGCCTCCACGTAACGCACGTCGTATCCCTGCAGCGTAGCCTGGTAGGCCACGGCCTTGGCCACATGGCTCTTGCCGGTACCCGGCTTGCCGATGATCAGCGCGTTGGCCCCCTCACCGATGAACTTCAGGGTGTGCAGCTCGAAGCAGGCGCTGCGCGGCAGCTTCGGGTTGAAGCGCCAGTCGAAGTCCGCCAGCGAGGGCCGCTCATCCAGACCCGATCGCTTGAAGCGGCGCTCGGTCAGGCGAGAGCGCCGGCGGTCCAGCTCGTCTTGCAGCATGGCCGCGAAGGTCTCCAGGAAGGGCTGCTGGGCGGCCTGGGCCTGCATCACGCGGGTGGACAGGGTCTCGGCGATGCCGGACAGACGCAGCTCGCGCAGCGCGCGTTCGATCTCGATCATGTTCATGACTGGGTGCTCTCGGAGGATTGGGTGGCGATGGTGCCCGTGATGGCAGCGCTGGCGGTGGCGACGTGGTCGAACAGATCGCCGTATTCATGGGCACTGCGGATGAGCGCGTGCTGCTGGGTCAGCGTTGAAGGCGACGCCGACGGTGTTGGGGTGGCAGCCTCCAGGGCCGCCAAGGCCTGGGCCACCAGACGCTCGGTCAGCGCCTTGACGTGGCGGTAGCTGTGCACCCCTTGCTCCATGGCGGCGGCACAGGCCGCGTCGATGAACCGGTGCGGATAGCGCCGTGACAGGTTGACGATGCCCCAGAGCTTGCGCTGGCCCACACGGCCCTCGATGGCAAACAGCATCTCGCACAGCCGGGCCGCCTGAGGGCCGATGGCTCGGGCCTGGCTGAGGATGAAGCGGGTCTCGCGCGAGGGGTTGAACACCCGCTCTGCCATGGGCAGCACCACGGTGCCGGGCCGCTCCACCCGGGCGTGGGTGCGCAGCAAAGCCTGGGTGCGCAGATCCCGGATCTCGATGCGCCGCTCGAAGATCCGCACCAGCACCTTGGAGCCAATGGGCGCAGGGCGCGCGGCGTAGCTGCTGTGCTCCAGACGAATGCAGCTGTCATCGCAGACCGTGCGCTGCACCTCGGTGAAGTACGACATGCCGGTGATGGGCAGCGGCTGCAGGTGCGCGCGCTCCTCCTCGAACATGGCCTGCACCTGACGTCGCTCGGCACCGTGAATGCGCGAGGCCGCCCACTTGACCTCCCAGTGTTCCAGGAAGGCGTTCTGCTCCTCGATGCTCTCGAAGCGCCGGCCCTTGAGGGCCGTTGCCTGGGTATGACCGATAGCGTGTTCGACCGTACCCTTGCGATTGGGGTCTCGTACCCGAGCCGGGTCGGCCACCACCTCGTAGTGGGCCAGCGTGGCGGCATAGACCGGGTTGAGGGCGGGCTCGTACAGGTCGGGCTTCAAGACGCCTTCCTTCAGATTGTCCAGCACCACATACCGGGCAGATCCACCAAAGTAGCGCCAGGCCTGCTCGTGCAGTTCGGCCCAGATCTGCTGGCCGGAATTCCAGACCACACGGCGGAAGCTTCGCCGCGAGTAACGCAGCGTGGCCACAAACAGGCGAGGCTTGCGCCAGCGCTCGGTACCGGGCACCCGGGTGGGCGCGCCCTCGCCATAGTCGACCTGCATCTCTTCGCCGGGGGCAAACGAAAGGCGGTCGAACTGCTCGGGCTCCTTGTGCCGGAGCTGGACCACGAAGCGTTTGACGGAGTTGTAGGCGCCATCGAAGCCGTGCAGGTCCACCAGGTCCTGGTAGATGGCTGTCGCGTTGCGGCCCAGGCGCAACTGCGCGTCGATGAAGCTGCGGTGTGGCTCGCACTTGGAGATGGCCACCGCTGGGGACACCGACAGATCAGTCGGTGGCCGGGGTGGAGCAGTTTGACTGGAAGAGTCGGTGGCCACCCCGGGGCAGTTTGCGGGGTCGGCGGCAAAGCGCTGCTGATACGAGCGGATGGTGTGGCGCGAAATGCCAGTGATGCGTTCGATCTCGCGCTGGGTAGCGCCGCCTTTGAGCAGCGTCCAGATGGTGGTTTGTAGATGTGGCTTCAAGACGTTCAACCTCGGGCTCCCTCGGAGATAAGGGAGCAAAAGTAACGTCCTGCCTGTCGGGCCTCACGGCGCCCGACGCAATGGACTCAATGCGTCAGATCACCGCGGCCAGGGTGGAGCAGTTTGGGTGGCCATAAGTGGAGCACTTTGAGTGGCCGCCGGGGGCTGGCCAGAGTAACTGCCGGTGTCGATGCGGTGGCCGCTGCAGCCCGCAGTGGCGTACTGCGCGTGGATGATGAACTCCATTTGTCGCCATTGCCCGCAGAGGACGAAGACCCAGAAGTGACCAA
>DATLGV010000398.1:0-5937 GCA_035540275.1 Acidovorax sp.
CGGCGCCCAGCTGCACGACCCGGCCACGCCGCTGGCTGTGGCTTCCAAGGTCGCGCTGCGCGGCGAGGCCCACAGCATCGCCGTGCGCGAGATGCGCATCGTGCGCAAGAACGACATCCTGGTGGTGCAGGCCGACATGGCCAACATGGGCCGTACCGACCGCACGGTGTTCTACCGCTTCAAATGGCTGGACAACGTGGGCAACCAGGTGGGCGACGGCGAGTCGTGGAAGCAGATGACCGTGCTGGGCCTGGGCCAGCAGACTGTCAAGAGCGTGGCGCCCACCGGTGCGGCCGTCGACCTGCGCCTTGAAATGAATGTAGAACCGCGCTGAAGACATGAAACACCCCCTGAGTCGCTTCGCGCCTTCCCCCTCTCTCACGCTGCGCGTGGGAGGGGGACGCAGCCAGCGCCCGCCAGCACAGCGCCGCACACACGGCTTGGCGGCCCTTGCGCGGCTGCCCCGCGGTGGGGCGCGCCAGTTTCAAGCGCAATAGGCTACGCGAAGCGCTTTCGATAAGACCGTAGGAAACCAACACCATGAACCAACATCGCATCCAGCGCAGCGCGCTCATCCTGGCCGTCGTGGCCGGCACCCTGGCCCTGTCGGCCTGCCAGAACCTGTCTTCGCCCACCGTACGCTTTGACCGCCAGGTCAACTACGGCGACGCCAAGGCCGTCGAGCTGGTGACCAACGAGTTCGGCTCCACCGATCTGCAGATGATTGCCGAGAAGATGACTGGCGGTTTGCTTGAAACCGGCATCTTCCAGGGGCGCCCCACGGTGACCATCTCCACCGTCAAGAACAAGACCAGCGAGTACATCGACACCACCAACGTGATGAACTCGATCCAGACCGCGCTGGTCAAGTCGGGCAAGGTGCGCTTCGTGCGCTCCATCAACGAGATGCAGGCCGGCGTGGACGAGCTGCAGCGCCAGAACCAGAGCGGCCTGTACAAGCAGGGCACCACCGCCAAGGTCGGCCAGATGACGGCCGCCAAGTACAGCATGGAAGGCGAGCTGACCAGCATCGTCAAGCAGAACAACACGACCAAGGACGTGTATTACAAGTTCACGCTAAAGCTGTTTGATGTGCAGGAAGGCACGATCGAGTGGCAGGACGAGAAAGAAATTAGAAAAACTAGCAAGCGCTGAAGCAGAACATCCCCCTGAGGCGCTGCGCGCCTTCCCCCTTCTCTCGGCTTCGCCGGGAAGGGGGACGACGCCCTTGCTGCGGGGCGGCCCTTGCTCGGCGTCCCTGGTCTGGGGCGCGCCAGTGGGGGCGTGCTTTGGCGGAATCTAGCGCTATGCGAGTGGAAAGGATTGCTTCAAATGTTTGACTGGATGGCCTGGACGTTGCCGGTGGCGGTGTTCTTCACGTGCATCGTGCTGATGCTGATCGGCATGACGGTGTGGGAGATCAAGTCCCCCACGACGATGCGCAAGGGTTTCCTGCCGCTGGAGACCACGCGCGGCGATCGGCTCTTTATCGGCCTGCTGTCGGCAGCCTACGTGAACCTGATTTTTGTGGGCATCAGCGGCAAGCTGGTCCAGTGGTTCAGCCTGTCGGCCGAGCCATCGGTGTGGATCAGCTTTGTGGCGTCGATGGCGCTGTTGGTGCTGATCCTGCGCAAGGGTTGAAGCAAAAACAGCCGGTAGCGATAGAGGAATATGCGCTGCTAGCTATTGATTTTGTAGTGTCGAAGGCCTGGCCTGGTTCCCCCCCGGGTTGGTGCCGGTCTACCAATGGGGGTCTCAATCTGAGAGGAGACAGCAATGAAGATGCAGTTCAAGGCGATCGCTTTCGCCGCCGCGGCCCTGGCGATGGGGCAGGCTGCCTGGGCCGGCGAGGCCGAGGCCAAGAAGTGGATCGACAGCGAATTCCAGCCATCCACGCTGAGCAAAGACCAGCAGATGGCCGAGATGAAGTGGTTCATCGACGCCGCCAAGAAACTCCAGGCCAAGGGCGTGAAGGAAATTTCGGTCGTTTCCGAAACCATCACCACGCACGAGTACGAATCCAAGACGCTCGCCAAGGCGTTTGAGGAAATCACCGGCATCAAGGTCAAGCACGACCTGATCCAGGAAGGTGACGTGGTCGAGAAGCTGCAGACCTCCATGCAGTCGGGCAAGTCCATCTATGACGGCTGGATCTCGGACTCGGACCTGATCGGCACGCACTACCGCTACGGCAAGATCATGAACCTGACCGACTACATGGGCGGTGCAGGCAAGGAATGGACCAACCCCGGCATCGACCTGAAGGACTACATCGGCACCAAGTTCACCACCGGCCCCGACGGCAAGCTGTACCAGCTGCCTGACCAGCAGTTCGCCAACCTGTACTGGTTCCGTGCCGACCTGTTCGACCGCAAGGACATCAAGGACAAGTTCAAGGCCAAATATGGCTACGACCTGGGCGTGCCGCTGAACTGGAGCGCCTACGAGGACATCGCCGAGTTCTTCACCAACGACGTGAAGAACATCGATGGCAAGCCGATCTATGGCCACATGGACTACGGCAAGAAGGATCCGTCGCTGGGCTGGCGTTTCACCGATGCCTGGTTGTCGATGGCTGGCTCGGCCGACATTGGCGCACCCAACGGCTTGCCGATCGATGAATGGGGCATCCGCGTGGCCGACGACAAGTGCACGCCCGTGGGCGCCAGCGTGGCCCGTGGCGGTGCGACCAACTCGCCCGCCGCCGTCTACGCCCTCACCAAGTATGTGGACTGGATGAAGAAGTACGCGCCCAAGGAAGCCACGGGCATGACCTTCGGCGAGGCCGGCCCCGTGCCTGCCCAGGGCCAGATTGCGCAGCAGATCTTCTGGTACACCGCCTTCACGGCCGACATGACCAAGCCCGGCCTGCCTGTGGTGAATGCCGACGGCACGCCCAAGTGGCGCATGGCCCCTGGTCCGAACGGCCCCTACTGGAAGCAGGGCATGCAAAACGGCTACCAGGACGTGGGCAGCTGGACCTTCTTCAAGGACCACGACGCCAGCAAGACGGCTGCCGCCTGGCTGTACGCCCAGTTCGTGACCGCCAAGACCACCTCGCTCAAGAAGACCCTGGTGGGCCTGACCCCGATCCGCGAGAGCGACATCCAGTCCAAGGCCATGACGGACGCAGCGCCCAAGCTCGGCGGCCTGGTGGAGTTCTACCGCAGCCCCGCCCGCGTGGCCTGGTCGCCCACCGGCACCAATGTGCCGGACTACCCCAAGCTGGCCCAGCTGTGGTGGAAGAACGTGGCGCAGGCTGTGACGGGCGAGAAGACCCCCCAAGGTGCCATGGACACGCTGGCTGACGAGATGGACCAGGTGATGGCGCGCCTGGAGCGCGCTGGCATGGCCCACTGCGCGCCCAAGCTCAACCCCAAGAGCGACCCCAACAAGTGGCTGAGCGACAAGCAAGCCCCCTGGAAGAAGCTCGCCAACGAGAAGCCAAAGGGTGAAACCATTGCCTACGACAAGCTGCTGCAGGCTTGGAAGGACGGCAAGACGCGCTGATCCGCAGATCAAGGGGTTCCTGTAACCACCTTTGATCGGCAGCCAGGGCTCACAAGGTCGCTGGCTGCCTTTTTGCTCCATGCCGCCCTCGGCCCCGTGCGGCCGCAGGGCAGGCTCTCACCCCGGGAGTGTCAGGAATTCAAGGGTAAACCCTTGGTTTTTACTCCGCCCATGGACAATCACCCCATGACCATTGCCACCGCTCCCCTTCCCACACGGCGTGCCGACCTTCTGGCCCGCCTCGCCCGGCCGCACCAGTATGACCTTGCCGTGATCGGCGGGGGCGCGACGGGCCTGGGGGTGGCGCTCGATGCCGCAGCGCGCGGCTTCAGCGTGGTCCTGGTGGATTCACACGATTTCGCCAAAGGGACTTCGTCCCGCGCCACCAAGCTGGTGCATGGCGGAGTCCGTTATCTGGCGCAGGGCAATATCGCCCTGGTGCGCGAGGCGCTGCATGAGCGCACCACGCTGCTGCACAACGCGCCCCACCTGGCGCAACCGCTGCCCTTCGTGATGCCGTCGTACCGTTTCTGGGAAACGCCTTTTTACGGTATCGGGCTCATGATGTACGACGCCCTCGCGGGCAAAGCCGGCCTGGGGGCCACCGAGTTTCTGGGGCGCGAGCGCACCCTGCAGTGCCTGCCCACGGCCCGCACCGAGGGCCTCAAAGGCGGGGTCAAATACTGGGATGGCCAGTTTGACGATGCGCGTCTGGCGCTGGCGCTGGCGCGCACGGCGGCCAGCCTGGGCGCGTTGGTGGTCAATTACTGTCCGGCAAAGTCGCTGGTCCACGAGGCCGGAAAGGTCGTGGGCTTTGTCTGCGAGGCTGCCGACAGCGGCCAGCAGTTCACGGTGCGTGCACGGTCGGTGGTCAACGCCACGGGCGTGTGGGTGGACACCCTGCGCCAGATGGACGGCGAAGCCATCGGGCGGCCCGTCCAACCCATGGTGGCGCCCAGCCAGGGCGTACACATTGTGGTGGACCGGGAGTTTTTGCCGTCTGACCACGCGCTGATGGTGCCCAAGACGGCCGACGGCCGCGTGCTGTTTGCGGTGCCCTGGCTGGGCAAACTGATTCTGGGCACCACCGACAGCCCGCGCCAGGACGTGGTGCGCGAGCCCGAGCCGTTCCGGGAAGAGGTGCGCTTCATCCTGGAGGAGTCCGCGCGCTACCTCACCCGCGCGCCCCGCGTCGAGGACATCCGCAGCATCTGGGTGGGCTTGCGTCCGCTGGTCAAGCCGCAGGACGACGACGGCGACAACACCAAGAAGATCAGCCGTGAGCACACGGTGCTGGCCAGTCGCAGCGGCCTGATCACCGTGACCGGCGGCAAGTGGACCACCTACCGGGCGATGGCCGAAGATGTGTTGCAAAAATGCTTCACGACGGGTCTGCTGCCTGAAAAACCTGCCGGTGTGACGAACCAATTGCCGCTGGTGGGCACCCCACTGGAGCCGGTACGGCACCGTATCAGCGAAGCGCAGGGACTGCACTCCTACGGCAGTGAAGCCGCAGAGGTGTTGGCCACACCGGGTGCACAGACGCATCTGGGCGGCGGTCTGACTGAGGCGATGGTGCGCTTTGCGGCCCGCCATGAATACGCCTGCACGGTGGAAGATGTGCTGGCGCGACGCTCGCGCCTGCTGTTCCTCGATGCACGCAAGGCCATGGAGCTGGCGCCCGTCGTGGCAGAAATCCTGCGCGAGGAATTGGGGGCAGACCCGCAGCTGGCGGCCTTTCTGACCCTGGCACAACAGTATCTGCAGGTGCCTGCGTAGCACACCCTTGACTTCCCGGAAGTCTTTTGCAATAATCGAGGGCTTCGCGTTTAAAGCGTGAAGTTTCTGCCCAGCGGGAAGTGCTGCAAATGGTTTGCGGTGCGGACGACGGGCCCAAGACTGACTGGCTGATCTGCAGCCCTTGAGAGGTTCTCTGGGGCTGTTGTCTTCTGGTGCAAGTTGGGAATATTGAAATGATCCAGACAGAATCTCGGTTAGAGGTTGCCGACAATACCGGCGCCAAGTCCGTCCTTTGCATCAAGGTGCTGGGTGGCTCGAAGCGTCGCTATGCAAGCGTTGGCGACATCATCAAGGTGAGCATCAAGGAAGCCGCTCCACGTGGCCGCGTCAAAAAAGGCGAGGTTTACAGCGCAGTGGTGGTTCGCACGGCGAAGGGTATTCGTCGCGGCGACGGTTCGCTCGTCAAATTCGATGGCAACGCCGCAGTGTTGCTGAATGCTAAGTTGGAGCCTATCGGCACCCGCATCTTTGGACCCGTGACGCGTGAACTGCGTACCGAGAAGTTCATGAAGATCGTGTCCCTGGCTCCTGAAGTTCTCTAAGGACGCGCCATGAACAAGATTCGCAAGGGCGACGAAGTCATCGTGCTGACCGGCCGTGACAAGGGCAAGCGTGGCACCGTCACGC
>DATLGV010000399.1:0-2324 GCA_035540275.1 Acidovorax sp.
ATGGACGAGTCCAGCACGTTCATGAACGTGGCCAGCGACAGCGACAGCGTGCCCAGCAGCAGGGCGGTGCCCTGCAGTGGCGGATAGGCAGCGGGCGGGCCGGGTGGCGCCGCAGGGGGCGACACCGCAGCAGGCGCCGCCGGAGCGGGGGCCTGGCCTGCGGCGTCAGCAGTGGGGTTGGCGGCAGTCATGCTCGGTCAACCCCGCTCACTGCACCACGGGGGCTTGCACTGCAGGTTGCACGGGGGCTGATGCGTGCTTCTGGGCTTGCACGGCCTGCACAGCCTGCTGGCTACCCACCTTGGGCGATGCCACCGCCACGGCGGCCTTACCGCTGCGGCCCAGGTTGGCGGCAATGATGTGCGCCACTTCGTCGTCGGCGGCCTTGAACTGCTCGTCAAACACGGCGGTGGCGGCCACGGGGGTGGTGCGCTGGGTGTCGGCCAAGGTCTTGCCGCTCTGGTCGGCAGTGTCCACCTTCACTTCCATCGACAGGCCCACGCGCAGCGGGTGCTCGGCGACTTCCTTGGGGTCGAGCGCAATGCGCACGGGCACGCGTTGCACAACCTTGATCCAGTTGCCGGTGGCGTTCTGTGCGGGCAGCAGTGCAAAGGCCGCGCCGGTGCCGGCGCCCAGGCCCGTGACGGTTCCGTGGTAGACCACCTTGGTGCCGTACACGTCGGCTTCCAGCTCGGCGGGCTGGCCGATGCGCAGGGTCTTGAGCTGGCTTTCCTTGAAGTTCGCGTCCACCCACAGGTCGTTCAGGGGCACCAGCGTCATCAGCGGGGCGCCCGCCTGCACGCGCTGGCCCACCTGCACGCCGCGCTTGGCCACATGGCCGTCCAGCGGGGCCACCAGTTGGGCGCGCTGCACGGCCAGGTAGGCTTCGCGCACGCGGGCCGAAGCGCGCTGCACGTTGGGGTGTTGTTCGATGGAGGTGCCTTCGGTCTGCGTCTGGCTGGCGGCCAGCTGTTCTTGTGCGGCCAGCACGGCCGACTGGGCGGCGGCCACTGTGCTCTTGGCGGCGGCCAGCTGCGCGGTGGCGTGTTGGAACTCTTCCTTGCCCACGGCACCGCTGGCCATCAGCGGGGTGCGGCGGTTCACGTCGTCTTGCGCGCGGGCGGCATCTGCCTGGGCGCGGGCCAGGTCGGCGCTGCGCAGGCTGACCTGCGCCTTCAGCGTGGAGTTGTTGGCGTACAGGGTGCGCACTTCGCGCACCGTCTGCGCCAGCTGGGCCTCGGCCTGCTCCAGCGCCACGCGGGCGTCAGCGGGGTCCAGCTTGACCAGCAACTGGCCAGCCTTCACAAAGTCGGTGTCGTCTGCGCCGATGGACACTACGGTGCCGCCGATTTGCGGCGTGATCTGCACCACGTTGCCCGCCACATAGGCGTTGTCGGTGGTCTCGACATGGCGGCCATTGGCCCAGTGCCAGCCGCCCCAGCCAATGGCCACCAGCGCGACGGCGGCAGCGATCAGGGTGAGGCCGCGGCGGCGGGCGGTGTTGGACTCGTTGGCGGTGAGGGATTCGCTGTTGGCGGTCATGGCAATGGTCTTTCTGGAATGTGTTGTTATGTGTTTTTGAATAGGGCGGTGTGGCGTTCTGGGCTGGTCAGTGCGCGGCGGCGGTGTGCAGTACGGCCGTGTCGTCGGTCCAGCCGCCACCCAGCGCCTTCATCAGCACCAGGCGGGTGTCGAGCTGGCGTGCGCGCAGGTCCACGGCCAGGCGGCGCTGGGCCAGCACCTGGCTTTCGGTGGACAGCACCACCAGGTAGTTGCCCAGGCCCGCGCGGTAGCGCTCCTGCGCAAAGCGGTAGGCCTTTTCGGCACTGGCCACGGCTTCGTCCTGCAAGGCCTGCTGGCGCGTGAGCGACTGGATGGAGGCCACGGCGTCGCCGGCTTCCTTCACCGCATCGAGCACGGCGCCGTTGTACTGGGCGATGGCAGCGTCCAGCTCGGCCGCGCGGCCGCCCAGTTGGGCGCGCAGGCGGCCGCCGTCAAAGATCGGCAGGCGAAGCGCGGGCGTCACGCCCATCTGGCGCGAACTGCCGTTGAACAGCCGGTCCAGCCCCAGCGAGTTCAGGCCAATGAACGCGCCGATGTTGATGTTGGGATAGAACTCGCTGCGCGCGCTGTTCACGCCTTGCGTTGCCGCCTCCACGCGCCAACGGGCGGCCACCACATCGGGACGGCGGCCCAGCAGGTCGGCGCCCAGCACCTCGGGCACGGCGGTGGGCTGCAGCGCGGTGAGTCGGGGCGTGAGTTGGGGCAGGGCATCGGGCGCCTGGCCGGTCAGCACGGCCAGCTGGCGTCGGCCCAGGGTGATC
>DATLGV010000400.1:0-6845 GCA_035540275.1 Acidovorax sp.
GCGTACCGGTCTTGTCAAACACCAGGGTGTCCACCTGGGCCAACGCTTCCAGCCCCTGCAGGTTGCGCACCAGCACGCCATGGCGCGCCAGCGTGCCCGCAGCCGTGAGCATGGCCACCGGAGTGGCCAGCGACAGCGCGCACGGACAGGTGACGATGAGCACCGCCACCGCCACCATCAGCGCATGCCCGGGGTCGGACGGCCACCAGTAGGCAGCGGCCAGCACCGCCGCCAGCAACACGGCCACCAGAAAAGGCCGCGCAATGCGGTCCGCCAGCTGCGCCAGCCGTGGCTTTTGCAGCGATGCGCTTTCCATCAGGGCCACGATTTGTGCAAAGCGGGTCTGCGCGCCCGTGCCTTGCACCAGCACTTCGACCGGCGCCTGCAGGTTGTAGCTGCCCGCCGTCACGCTGCTGCCCGCGGGCCGTGCAACAGGCGTGGATTCACCCGTCAGCAGCGCCTCGTCGGCATGGGTACTGCCCGCGGTGATGCGGCCGTCAGCAGGAAACGCCTCGCCCGGCAGCACACGGATGGTGTCCCCGACCACAATGCGCCGCGTGGCCACGCGGGTGAAACTGCCATCCCCCGCCCGCCGCTCCACGCTGTCGGGCAGGCGGTTCATCACGGCCTCCAGCGCCCCCGCCGTGCGGTCGCGCAGGCGCAGCTCCAGCCAGCGACCGGTGAGCAGGAAGAAGACAAACATGGTCAGGGAGTCGTAATACACCTCCCGGCCAAAGATGCCTGCGGGGTCAAACGTGCCCGCTGTGCTGACCACAAAGGTGATGGCCATGCCCAACGCCACGGGCAGGTCCATGCTGACCCGGCGAAGGCGGATGTCACGCAGCGCGCTGGTAAAGAAGGGACCGCAAGAAAAAACCACCATGGGCAGCGTGATGACCCAAGAGGCCCAGCGCAACAGCTGCTCCATCTCGCCCGACAGGTCGCCCGGCTGCGCCACGTAAGCGGGCCACGCGTACATCATCACCTGCATCATGCAAAAGCCTGCCACCAGCCAGCGCCACAGCGCGCGGCGGCTCTCGCGCAGGCGCTGGTCGCGCGCCAACGCATCCATGGCGGGCATGGCGCGGTAACCCGCGCGGCGCACAGCCTCCATCCACTGCGACGGCTTGACCTGGGCCGGGTGCCACACCACGCGGGCGCGGCGCGTGGCGGCGCTCACATCGGCCTGCACCACGCCCGGCACGGCGCGCAACGCATCCTCGATGGTGAGCGCGCAGGCAGCGCAGTGCATGCCCTCCAGCACCACCTGGGAGTCCCAGGCCGTGGATGCGGGGTCTGCCGAAGGGCTGTCCGCAGCGCTGCTGGCCAATGGGCTGCCTGCCGGTGTGCAAGGACGGCCAAACGCCAGCCACTCCTGGGGATCATCCAACAGCTCCACCGGCTGCGGTGGCTGCGGCGGCGCCGGGTTTGTCGCACTGTCAGGCTGGAGCGCCGGAGATGCAGCCGGCGCACCGGGTTGAAACATGGACATGGGTCAAGCCTATCTGCGGGGCATTGCCAGTACATTGACGTGGATCAAGCCCTGGAACATGATTCATCCTAAGCTTGTTCCATCACTTTGAGGAGACCTTTTATGTACAAACGCATCCTGATCGCTACGGACGGATCCCCCCTGTCAGACAAAGCGGTGGAACACGGCCTGTCTCTGGCCGCCCTGTCAGGCGCCACCGTGGTGGCTCTCAAGGTGGTGCCACGCTATCCCCGCAGCTACTTCGAAGGCGGCATGCCGGTGGACATGAACGACATCAAACGCATCGAAGCCCAATGGGGTGATGCAGCCCAGGCCATGGTCGATGGCGTGAAGGCCCAAGGCGGCGCGCAGGGCGTGACGGTGAAGGCCGTGGTCGCCAAGTCCGACCTGGTGGCCGAGGCCGTGATTGCAGCCGCCAAGAAGCACAAGTGCGACCTGATCGTGATGGCATCGCACGGCCGCAAGGGCATCAAGCGCCTGCTGCTGGGCAGCGAGACGCAGCATGTGCTGACCCATTCGCACATTCCGGTGCTGGTGCTGCGCTGAAGCAACAACCTGCTCAGGCAGAAAAACATATGCCGATGGCGCTTGATTGACAAGCGCATCGCCTGCGCCTGCGCTTGCACCAACCAACAAGAAAGGGGCAATTGGCCCCTTTTGTTTTTTGTCTATTTGTCTTTTTTTCTTTTTGTGCGGAACGCTACCCCACGGCTCAGGCAAACAACCCCTTGTACTGGTCCCGCAACAGGTTCTTCTGCACTTTGCCCATGGTGTTCCGTGGCAGTTCAGCCACCACAAAGCACTTTTTGGGAATCTTGAAGTTGGCCAGCTGCGACTTGAGCTGGGCCACGATGGCATCGGCATCCAGCTTGGCGCCGGGCTTGGCAATGACCACGGCCACGCCCACTTCGCCAAAGTCGGGGTGGGGCACGCCCACCAGCGCGCTCTCGGCCACGCCGGGCATTTCGTTGATGTAGCCCTCGATCTCTGCGGGGTACACGTTGTAGCCGCCGCTGATGATGAGGTCTTTGCTGCGGCCCACGATGTGGACGTAGCCGCGCTCATCCACCTTGCCCACGTCACCAGTCTTGAAATAGCCGTCCTTCGTGAACTCTTCGGCCGTCTTCTCGGGCATGCGCCAGTAGCCCTTGAACACGTTGGGGCCCTTGACCTGGATGCCGCCGATCTCGCCCACGGGCAGGTCTTTGCCATCGTCGCCCTGCACGCGCAGGCTCACGCCAGGCAGAGGGAAGCCTACGGTACCGCCACGGCGTTCGTCCTGGCCGCTGTAGCGCTTATCGGCGCTGTAGGGGTTGCTGGTGAGCATGATGGTTTCGCTCATGCCATAGCGCTCCAGGATGGTGTGGCCGGTGCGTTGCTGCCATTCCTTGAACGTTTCGATGAGCAGCGGTGCGGAGCCTGCGATGAACAGGCGCATGTTCTTCACAGCATCTTTGTTCAAACCCGCCTCGGCCAGCATGCGCACATACAGCGTGGGCACACCCATGAACACTGTGGCGCGGGGCATGGCGGCAATGACAGCCTTGGGGTCGAACTTGGCCATCCAGATCATCTTGCTGCCATTGATGAGCGCGCCGTGGATGGCGACGAACAGGCCGTGCACGTGGAAAATGGGCAGCGCGTGGATGAGCACATCGCCACGGCCATCAGGCCCTCCGGTAGCCGTCCAGCCCCAGTAGTCCTTGAGCATGACGGCGTTGCTGAGCATGTTGCCGTGCGTGAGCATGGCGCCCTTGCTGCGGCCGGTGGTGCCGCTGGTGTAGAGGATGGCGGCCAGGTCGTCGGCGCTGCGGGCCACGGCCTGGTGCTCGTCGCTATGGTGGGCAGCGCGATCGAGCAGGCTGCCGGTGCGGTCGTCACCCAGGGTGAACACATGCTGCGTGCCCAGGGTGAAGGCGATCTTGCTGACCCAGCCAAAGTTGCCGGGGCTGCACACCACCACGGCGGGCTCGGCGTTGCCGATGAAGTATTCGATCTCGGCGCTTTGGTAAGCGGTGTTGAGCGGCAAAAAGACGTAGCCCGCACGCAGCGTGGCCAAGTACAGCGCCATGGCTTCGACGGATTTTTCGACCTGCACGGCCACGCGGCTGCCTTCGGGCAGTTGGAGCGATGCGAGCAGGTTGGCGAGGCGGGCGCTGGCGCGGTCCAGGTCGCGCCAGGTGTAGTACAGCGGGGTGCCGTCTGCCGCCGTGGTCTCGACGGCAGTGCTGTCCAGGTCAGACGGGAACGCGGCGCGCAGGGCGCTGAAGAGGTTGTGTTGGCTCATGGCTCAGACTTCGATGGGCTGGGTGGCTGGGTTGAGAAGTTGGGACTGACTCAATGGGAGGCTGCGGGGACGAAGGCGTCGGTCAGAACACCGGCGCGCGCTTGTCCAGAAAGGCCGTGATCCCTTCGCGGTGCTCGGCACTGGCGGCATAGGCGTAGGGGTCGGCAGGGCCATTTACTATGTTTTCGATAGCAGACAGCGCATGATTTTCTGGCGCCACAGGCGCTTTCAGCGCTCGAAACGTCTGTTTGTTCATGCGGGCGGCCTGGGGCGCCAGTACGGCAATGCGTTGGGCACTGCCCAGGGCCTCGGTGGCCACCCTGTCGTCGGCGACCACGCGGCTCAGAAAGCCGCGGGCCAGCATGTCGGGGGCGCTGAAGGTGGCGGCCTCCAGCAGCATCTGGCGTGCGGTCACATCGCCCACCGCGCCCGCCACCAGCTGCGCCTCGCGCGGGGCCATCGGGAAACCCAGCTTGGCAATTGGCGCGCCAAAGCGCGCACCACTGCCTGCCACGCGAATGTCGCAGCAGCTGGCAATCTCTACCCCGGCGCCCATGCAGGCGCCACTGATCTGGGCCACGATGGGCACGTCGCACTGGAGCATGGCATTGAGCCCGCCCCACACGTCGTTTTCATGAAAGTCGCGCAGCGCTGCCGCGTCAAAACGGAAGGCGGGGTACTCCGAAATGTCTCCGCCGGCACAAAACGCCCCGCCCTCGCCCGCGATGAGGACACAGCGCGCATCCGAGCGGCGCTGCACATCTTCAAACACCGCACGCAACTGCCGCCACATGGGCCGCGACATGGCGTTCAACCGCCCGGTGTGGCGCAGGGTGACATGCACCACACCACCCTCACCAGCATTCATCAACACTTCACCCGACATCCTGGTATCCATTTCCTTCACATACCGCCCACGACCTTCGCTCCCGCGCTGCACTATCGCCAGGGCCACCGTGGAACTGGCTTTGCCAAGCCACGGGTGGCGTCCCCCTTGGGGGATGGCGCAAAGCGCAGCCATAGCACCGGCTATGGCGAGCATTTGCAACAACGACGGTGTGCGCTGTTGCGGAGCGAGCGGGCATGGCGGGTTTGTTTGCACCGTCGTGGGGGTTAATCAAGCTTTGCGCCAGACGCCTTCACCACTGCTGCCCAGCGCTTGACCTCACTGCTCACAAACGCACCAAACTGCTGCTGCGTCATGCCGCCGTAGTCCGCGCCGTTGCTGGCCCACACGGCCTTGAGTTCTTCGGCCGTGCCCAGGCGCTTGATTTCATCCACGATGCGGGCCTGCACGTCGGCCGGCGTGCCTTTGGGGGCCCACAGGCCGTACCAGGTGGTCACGGTGTAGTCGGGCAGGCCCACTTCGGAGGCGCAGGGCACGTCGGGGAACGCGGGGTTGCGCTTGGGGCCGGACACCATCAGCGCCTTGATGCGGCCGCTCTTGATGTGGTTGGCCGACGAGCCCAGGCCGTCGAACATCATGTCCACGTTGCCGCCGATCAGGTCCTGCAACGCGGGGCCTGCGCCCCGGTACGGGATGTGGGTGATGAAGGTGCCCGTCTGCTGCTTGAACAGCTCGCCCGCCAGGTGGTGCGAAGTGCCTGCGCCGGCCGAGCCGTAGTTGAGCTTGGCGGGATTGCGCTTGACGAAGTCCAGGAACTGCTTGAAGTTGTTGGACGGCGTCTTGGGGTTGACCACCAGCACCTGGGGCACATTGGCCAGCAGCGCCAGAGGGATGAAGTCCTTCTCGATGTCGTAGTCGAGCTTGGGGTACATGGCGGGAGCAATCGCATGGTGCACGGCGCCCATGAACAGCGTGTAGCCGTCGGGCGCGGCCTTGGACGCAATGCTGGCGCCCAGCGTGCCCCCGGCACCGCCCCGGTTGTCGATCACCAGGGTCTTGCCCGTGCTTTTGGAAAACTGCGCGGCCAGCGGCCGGGCAAAGGCATCGGTGCCACCACCGGCGGGGAACGGCACCACCACGGTCACGGGCTTGCTGGGCCAGGTGCTCTGGGCCCTGCTGCTGCCGCTGGCCAGGCCCAGGCCTGCGGCAGCCGCACCGAGCAAGATATCCCGGCGTTGGATTCGCGAATCAGTCATTCCTTGTCTCCTGTCGTTGTAAAAATACGCTGTCAATGGTCCACCCCGCATCATGCCGGGCGCCACGTCAGTCGCGGCAAAGGCTGTCGATGTCCCCCGACACTGGCACCTTGCCCTGCGCGAGCAAGCTGCGGTGCTTGTCGATGCGCTTCAAGTCGTAAAGGTAGTTCACCATGAGCCCATACGATTGTTTCTGCCCCTTGCTCGACGGGTCGCCCGCCCAGTTCAGACGCTCTACCCGCGCGCCGTTGCCCAGGTGGAAACGGGCCACGGGGTCTATCGGCTTGCCCTCTTGCATCTCGCGGCCCAGATAGTACGCGGCGCATTCCAGCAGCATCTGGCGCACGGGGGATTTGGCGTCGAGCTCCAGCGCCTTGTCCACCGCGCCGAGGAAATGCGTGGCCTGCGGCGGCTCGAAACCCACCGCACGGCCCAGTTCGCTGCGGCGCTTGTCGTCCAGGCGGTCCAGCATCGCACCCGCATGTTTGCCCAGCCAGGAGCGGAAACCCGGGATGGGCGACAGCGTGGCGAAGGTGCGCAGGCGCGGAAACTCTGCCGTGAGCGTCTCCACCACATGCTTGATGAGCGAGTCGCCAAAGCTCACGCCGCGCAGGCCCGTTTGCGTGTTGCTGATGGAGTAGAAGATGGCCGTGGTGGCCCGCGTGATGTCCACGGGGGCAGCGGCCTCGTCCAGCAGCGGCGTGATGCTGGACGAGATCTTGTCCACCAAAGCCACCTCCACAAAGATCAGCGGCTCGCCCGGCAGGCGCGGGTGGAAGAAGCCATAGCAGCGACGGTCGCTGTCCAGGCGGTTCTTCAGGTCGGCCCAGCTGCGGATGTCGTGCACGGCCTCGTACTTGATGAGCTTTTCGAGCAGCGAGGCGGGCGAGTCCCACGACAGGCGGCGCAGCTCCAGAAAGGCCACATCGAACCAGGTCGAGAACAGGTGCTCCAGCTCGGCAT
>DATLGV010000401.1:0-4451 GCA_035540275.1 Acidovorax sp.
GCACCAGGGTGGTGTCGGTGCCCAGCTGGTCCAGCAGGATGCGCGCCTGGGCCAGCGATTCTTCGGGGGGCTGGTTGGGCGGCACATCGAGCGCGGCCACGCTGCTGCCGCAGTCGGCAAACACGTGCAGCGCACACTCACGCAGCGCATGGGCCAGCGGGGCATGGGCAATGATGAGGATGCTGGTGGGGCTCATGGTCACGACTTACGGCACGCCGGTGACAACGCAGGGCGGTGCGTGCAGAGGCCGCCGGTGGTTGCATCGATGGGTGGGCAGGCGTTCATGGTGTGGGGGTTGTCAGCACATTATGGCGCCGCCCCCGCAGCAGGAACCACGCGTAGGCGCCGGCGTTGCATGCCAGGTACACCGCCATGGCCGCCTGGAAAGCCGGCACGGTGGCCAGCCCCGCGGCTGCAAAGGCATCCACCGCCAGCCCGATGCCCCACTGCACCACAAACACGCCCACAAAAATCACCAGGTTGTAGGCCGACAGCGCACGCCCTGCCAGCGCCTGCGGAAACGCCATGGCCACGGCGGGCTGCGACAGCGACACGAAGGTGCACGACACGCAGAACAGCGCCCAGGCGCCGCCCCCGGCCTGCGGCCCGGCCAGGATGATGCCCAGCAGCAGCACCGAGCACAGCGGCAGCCCCATGGCCATCAACCGGTCGGCATCAAACCCCTTGCGCAGCAGCCAGGGGTTGACCATGCCCCAGGTCCAGAAGGTGCACAGCATCGACACGTTGATCCAGAACAGGCCCGTCGCCGACTCCAGGGCGGTGTAGCCCGCCACACGCTGCATCCACGGCCCGGCCCACAGCGTCTGCATGGCCACCATGCCGCCATAGCAAAAGAAGCCCAGCGGCGCGAGGCGCTGGAAGTAGGCATGCCGCCACACCACGGCATAGCCCGGGGGCACGGCCTCTGCGGCGTCAGAACCTGCCTTCGATTGCCCCGACGGACCCCAGCCCGGCACCCACAGGGCAATCACCACCATCGACAACGCGATCAACACCGCCAGTCCCCAGAACAGCGGGCGCCAGCCCACCAGCGGCAGCGCCCATTGCACCGGCAGCGTGGAGGCCACCATGCCCAGAGAGCCCGTCATCAGCATCCACGCGTTCGCCCGCATCTGCGCCACTGGCTCCAGCCAGCGGCGGTAGCCGGTGAGCGGCGCCATCAGGCAGGCGCTGACGCCCGCGCCGCACAACACCCGACCGGCCAGAAGCCCCGAGAACCCCGTCGCCGCCGAGAACACCAGGCTGCCCACCACAGCCACGCCCAGGAAGCCCAGTGCGACCTTCTTGGGGCCATGGCGGTCCAGCCAGGTGCCCAGCGGCAGCTGGGTGGCAGAGAAGCCCAGAAAGTACCCGCCCGCCAACAGCCCCAGATCCCGCGCCTGCAGCGAGAACTCCTGGGCCATCGTCGGCGCCAGGGTGGCCGTGACGGCGCGCACCAGCGCCGACAGAAAGTAGGCGAAGGCAAATGCCAGAAAGACAATGACGGCGGCCCGCCGTGGCAACACGCCGCCGCTGCCGCTCATCATCATGGCAGCGCCAGGCCGGCGAAGAACTGGTCGGCCACCTCCGGCCGGGGCTTGGCGGTGTAGACAACGGCGTGGTACAGCCGCACCTGCGGCCCTGCCGCGCGCGCGAACCACACGGCCTGCGCCACCACCGCACTGCCATCGGGGCGCAGCCCCTGCGCCACAGTGCGCACCGACTGCGGCAGTGGCAGGGTGCCGCGCGGTGCATAGGGAACGTCTTTGGCACCCGCCTCGGCCCCCGCCCCCAGGCGCGCCAGCATGGCGGCGCGCCAGTGGGTGAGCGCCGCGCCCACCTGGGCGGGGTCGGACAACGCGGCATGGGACACGGCAAAGGTCGCACCATCGGCATCACAGCCCACCATGGACAGCTCTACCGGTGCACCGGCCAGCTCCACGGTGCGGGCGGCCTGGTCGGGCTTGCACGGCAGGGTGATGGTCAGGTCCGCCTCGGGCAGCGGCACGGTACGCCAGTTCAACGCCGGGCTGCAGCCCGCAATCAGCAGGGCGGCGGCCCCGGTCAATGTCCATTTCATCGGGGCATTATCGGCAGAGTCCCATGGCAGAGTCCCATATATCGGCTCGCCCCTGCATCCAGCGGCGAACTTTTCCCCGCAAGTCGAGTCCAGCCTGGGTGGTGCGGGGACTGCTGGCACAGCGCGCAGGCGGCTCCGGCACAATGGTGGTGGGGCACAGGCCCCGTGTTTCTTTTGGGATGGGTGGTGAAGTCATGGCGATCAAGCATTGGGCAGCAGGTGTGGCGGTGGCAGCGTTTGCCGCCGTCGGCGCCTATGTGTACCTGGACACGGGCCGCGCCGAAGCGCCCGCATCGACCTTTGTGCTGCTGGACGGCTCCAGCAAATCCACCGCCGACCTGAAGGGCAAAGTCACCCTGGTCAACTTCTGGGCCACGAGCTGCACCACCTGCGTGGCCGAAATGCCCGAGATCATCGCGACTTACAACAAGTACAACAGCAAGGGCTTTGACACCCTGGCCGTGGCCATGAGCTACGACCCCCCCAGCTATGTGGTGAACTTTGCCGAGACACGCAAGCTGCCGTTCCAGGTGGCCATCGACAACACCGGCAATGTGGCCAAGGCCTGGGGCGATGTGCGCCTGACACCGTCCACCTTCATCGTGAACAAGCGGGGCGAGATCGTGAAGACCTATGTGGGCGCACCCAATTTCCCCGAGCTGCACCAGTTGATCGAGAAGCTGCTGGCAGAAACCTGAGAGGCGGGGCGGATACATCGACCCCATGCATCACACCGCAGCCCATTCAGGGCACAAAAAAGGCCAATTTCGAGAGAACTTGGCCTTTTGCGTCAGTGGGCCATGCCCTGAATGCTACGTAAAACATAGCAAGTCGTTTCTCCTGCCGCCTGGTTCACTTTGCGCGAAAGTTGTCGTGGCAGGCCTTGCAGGTGCCCGCGGTGGCGCCAAAGGCGGTCTTGAGGTTGTCCAGGTTGCCCGTCTTGGCGGCGGCGGCGAGTTTGATGGACTCGGCTTCCAGCTTGTCGGCATGGTCCTTGTACTTGGCCTGCTCGGTCCAGATTCCAGGCAAGGCCTTGGTGGGTGCGCCCTTGTCGGTGCCGGGGCCAAAACCTGCCCATGGCAGCTTGGCCATCTGCGCCACGACATCGGCGTTCTCCTGCGCCACCTTGGCATCGAAAGGCACACGGCCATTGGCCATGGCGCCCAGGCGGCCAAAATGCTGGCCCATCACGAACAGCGCACTCTGGCGGTATTTGATGGCGTCTTCGGCTTTGGCAAATTGGGCGGTGGCGGGAGCGGACAACGTGAGGGTGGCAGCCGCCAAGGTCAACGCAGCAAGTGCTTTCATCGAAACTTCCTTTTTCGTGGGTGGTACAGAAGAGCGCCTTTCGGCGCCCGCGCAGTATGCCGGTTCGGGCGCGGTGGTGCTGTGGCAGGGTGGTTACCGGCCCGGCAGCCCTGCCGCACAATGCTGCGCGTCGCCGGCCCTGCATCCACCCACCCCTTCGACACACCGCCCCTTGACCACCATGACGACCATGACGACGCAGCACACCGTACGCATCTGGGACCTTCCGACCCGCATTTTTCACTGGGCCCTGGCAGCTTGCATCGTGGGCCTGGTCATCACAGCCAATATGGGAGGCAACGCCATGGTCTGGCACTTTCGCCTGGGCTATGCGGTGCTGGCGCTGCTGGTGTTCCGGGTCTTCTGGGGCTTGGTGGGCGGTCGCTGGTCGCGTTTTTCGGCACTTCTGTATTCCCCTGCGCGACTGGTGCGGTACCTGCGCGGCGTGCCGCATCCTGAGGACGGCATAGGGCACAGCCCGCTGGGCGCGCTGTCGGTGCTCGTGTTGCTCGCGGTACTGGCAGCCCAGGTGGGCACGGGTCTGCTGAGCGACGACGAGATCGCCTTTGCCGGGCCGTTGACCCCCTATGTCTCGAACGCCATCGTGGGGCTGGCAACGAACTACCACAAGGACATCGGGCAGTTTCTGGTGCTGGCGCTGGTGGGCCTGCATGTGCTGGCCATCATCTTCTATGTGCGCGTGCGCAAGCAGCAACTCGTTCGCCCCATGCTGGACGGCGACAAGACGCTGCCCGAGGCGGCGGCGCCTTCGCGGGACGACGCCCTGAGCCGCATCATGGCCTTGGTGGTGTTGGCCCTGAGCGCTGGCGTGGCCTGGTGGGTGTCGTCCCTGGCGGCACCGGCGTTCTGAACGAAGTCGCTACACTGGCGGCTCTTTCGTTTGCATGCCTTGCGCTTTGGACAAGCCCTCCATCTCCCTGAGAACCCCCGCGACACCCGCCGAGTGGGATGCGGTCAGAGACATTTTTCGCGAGTACGCCAGCACACTCGGCGTCGATCTGTGCTTTCAGGACTTTGAGTCCGAACTGGCACAGCTGCCGGG
>DATLGV010000402.1:0-3767 GCA_035540275.1 Acidovorax sp.
ACATCCTCACGGGCTACACGGGGCTGGTAAGCCTGGGGCAGGCAGCCTTCATGGGCCTGGGCGCGTACACCGTGGCGATTCTCGAAACCAAGGTCGGCACGCCCTTTGTGCTCAACCTGCTGGCCGGTGGCTTGGTCGCCATGTTGGGTGGCATCGTGGTGGGCATCCCTTCGCTGCGCGTGAAGGGCCTGTACCTGGCGATTGCCACCATTGCCGCATCGTTCATCGCGCACTTCATCTTTGCCAACTGGAAGTTCACCGGCGGCACGGGCGGCCTGAGCGTGCCACCCGCCAAGCTGTTCGGCATGGCGCTCGACACCTCGTTCCGCCTGTACTGGCTGATCGTGCCGGTCACGATCCTCATGCTGCTGGGCGCGGCCAACCTGTTCCGCACCCGCGTGGGCCGCGCGTTCATCGCGATCCGCGACCGCGACATCTCGGCCGAGGTGCTGGGCATTCCGCTGCTGCGCTACAAGCTGCTGTCGTTTGGACTGTCGTCGTTCTACGCGGGCGTGGCAGGCGGGCTGTGGGCGTATTTCTTTCGCGTGGTCACGCCCGAGAGTTTTCCGCTGCTCATGTCCATCTTCTTCCTCGCGGCCATCATCGTCGGCGGCATGGGCTCCATCCTGGGCGGCATCCTGGGCGCCGTGTTCATGACCATGGTGCCCGAGCTGCTCAAGCTCGTGGTGGACCTGATGCCCGGCGGCAGCGAACTGACGGTGTTCCTCTCGCCCGTGCGCACGGTCATCTTTGGCCTGCTCATCATCGGTTTTCTCGTCTTCGAGCCCCATGGCCTGGCCGAAGTGTGGCGGCGCGTCCGTCGTTTCTTCCATCTCTGGCCTTTCAGAAACTAAACCCCCAGGAGACACGCATGAACAAGACCCCCACATCACCCCGTCGCCGCACCCTGCTGGCCGCCGCGGGCGCCGCCGCCCTCAGCAGCCCGCTGTCGGTGCTGGCCCAAGGCGCCGAAGAGATCGTGATCGGCGGCTCCATCCCGCTCACCGGCGTGTTCGCATTTGCGGGCGTGGGCATCAACGCGGGCATGGGCGACTACGTGAAGATGCTCAACGACGCGGGCGGCATCAAGGGCCGCAAGGTCAAGTACGTGCCCGAAGACACGGGCTACAAGGTCGATGTGTCGGTGGCGGCGTTCAAGAAGATCACCAGCCAGAACAAGGTCAACCTCTACTACGGCGACTCCACGGGCTTCTCCAAGACCATCAACCCCGAGCTGGACCGCAACG
This sequence comes from Acidovorax sp., assembly GCA_035540275.1. Classification (GTDB taxonomy): domain Bacteria; phylum Pseudomonadota; class Gammaproteobacteria; order Burkholderiales; family Burkholderiaceae_C; genus Acidovorax. The sequence continues at coordinate 1,248 of DATLGV010000402.1, forward strand.
GCAACATCCTGATGGCCGGCGCATCGTTTGCCACCGAACTCAACGACCCCAAGAAGTACCCCAACCAGTTCCTCGTGGGCCCCGACTACACCGAGATGTTCGGCATCCTGCTCAAGCACATCGCCAAAGAGAAGCCTGGCGCCAAGGTGGCCTTCGTGTACTCCGACTCCGAATTCGGCCGCGACCCCATCGAGTCCAGCGAAGCCCTGGCCAAGCAGCTGGGCCTGTCGGTGCCCATCAAGATCATGACGCCCGCCGGCAGCGTGGACGTGTCGGGCGAGGTCATCAAGCTGCGCCGCGCAGCGCCCGACTACACCATCTTCCATGGCTACATCCTCGCGCCCATCCCCGAGTTCATCACCCAGGGCAAGCAGCAGGGCATGACCAGCAAGTGGATGGGCACCTTCTGGACCATGGACAGCTCCACCGTCATGAAGATGGGCGAAGCCGCCGACGGCTTCATGGGCGTGATGCCCTACCGCTACTACTACGACACCGAGAAGGCGCCCATGCTGGAGAAGATCCGTGCGCTGCGACCCGAGTACCAGAGCACGGCCTACATCCAGGGCTTCCTGGCCGCCATGCTGTTCACCGAAGCCGCCAAGCGTACGCTGGATGCGGGCAAACCGCTCACCGGCCCCAACCTGAAGGCTGCGCTCAACTCCATCAAGGACTTCGATACGGGCGGCCTCATCGGTGTGCCGATCACCATCAGCGGCAATTCGATCCCCGTGGGCCGCGTGTACCGCGCCGACATGAAGGCCCAGAAGATGGTCGCCGCTTCCGACTGGATCAAGCTTTGACCCTGCTGTTGCCATGACCCAGCCAACCCCGGCCCACGTCCTCGAAGTCAACAACATCGAGGTCATCTACAACAAGGTGGTACAGGCCCTGCGCGGCCTGTCGCTGGCCGTGCCACGGGGGCAGATCGTGGCGCTGCTGGGCAGCAACGGGGCGGGCAAGAGCACCACGCTCAAGGCGATCTCGGGCCTGCTGGCGCTGGAGGATGGGGTGGTCGAAAGCGGCAGCATCCACTTCAATGGCCAGCCCACGGCCGCCGTGGCACCGCAGCAGCTGGTGCGCAACGGCCTGAGCCATGTGATGGAAGGCCGCCGCGTTTTTGAAGACCTCACCGTGGAAGAAAACCTGGTGGCGGCCACCTATGCGCTCACCGGTCGCAAGGATGCGACGCCGGATTTCGACCTGGTCTACAGCTACTTCCCGCGCCTGCACGAGCGGCGCAAGGGCCTGGCGGGTTATCTGTCGGGCGGCGAGCAGCAGATGCTGGCCATCGGCCGCGCGCTCATCGCGCAGCCCCAGCTGATCCTGCTCGACGAGCCCTCGCTGGGCCTGTCTCCCAAGCTGGTCGAAGACATCTTCACCATCATCGCGCGCATCAACGCCGAGCGCGGCACCAGCATGCTGCTGGTGGAGCAGAACGCCACCGTGGCCCTGGCCGTGGCGCACCGGGGCTATATCATGGAGAACGGCAAGATCGTGATCGACGGCACGGCCGAGCGCCTGGCGGGCGACCCCGATGTGCGCGAGTTCTATCTGGGCATGGGCGGTGGCGGCGAGGCCAAGAGCTTCAAGGACATCAAGCATTACAAGCGTCGCAAACGCTGGCTGTCATGAGCACACTTCCCGACCTCACCCTGCCGCAGATGCTGCGCGAGCGCGCGCGCACCGATGCAGAGCGCATCGCCATCCGGCAAAAGGACTTCGGCATCTGGAAGCCCTTCACCTGGGCGCAGTACCACCAGCGCGCCAGCCACTTCGGCCTGGGCCTCAAGGCGCTGGGCCTGCCTGCGGGCGGGCATGTGGGCGTGATCGCCGAGAACCGCATCGAATGGGTGCTGGCCCAGATGGGCGCGGGCCTGGTGGGCGCCGTGACCGTGGGTGTGTACCCCACCAGCCCCACCAACGAGGTGGCCTATGTGGTGGGCCATGCCGACATCGAGATCATGGTCTGCGAAGACCAGGAGCAGACCGACAAGCTGCTGGCCGCACTGCCCGATCTGCCGCGCCTGAAAAAGATCGTGGTCATGGAGACCAAGGGCCTGCGCAGCTTTGCGCCCGAGGTGCGCCAGTTCATCACCACCTTTGACGAGGTGGAACGGCTGGGCGCGGCATCCAATCAACCAACCCTCATCGACGACGCCCTCGCACGCCAGCGGCTGGATGACGTGGGCCTGATGATCTACACCTCGGGCTCCACCGGCAAGCCCAAGGGCGCGATGATTTCGTACCGCAACATCCGGGGCGTGGTGCCCGGCATCGTGGACCGGCTGGAACTGTCGCCAGGCACCACGCACCTGTCGTACCTGCCGCTGTGCCACGTGGCCGAGCAGATGCTGACCAGCTTTGTGCCTGTGTACGTCGGCTCGCAGGTGAACTTTGGCGAATCCATCCGCACCGTGCAGGAAGACCTGCGCGAAGTCGCGCCCACCATGTTCCTGGGCGTGCCGCGCATCTGGGAAAAGCTGCACGCCGCCATCCACATCAAGCTGCAGGAAACGG
>DATLGV010000403.1:0-6468 GCA_035540275.1 Acidovorax sp.
TAATGATCCCGCGCCGTGCCAAGGCGGGAGGCAACGTCACGCAGATGCACTACGCAAGGCGCGGGATCATTACGCCCGAGATGGAGTTCGTCGCGATCCGCGAGAACGGCAAGCGCGAGTGGATGAAGGAGTACCTGTCGGACGCCGAGCGCGAGCAGCGCCTGCGCGGCAACGCCATGGGCGCGCGCATCCCCGACATCATCACGCCCGAGTTCGTGCGCGACGAGGTGGCGCGCGGCCGCGCGATCATCCCGGCCAACATCAACCACACCGAAGTGGAGCCGATGGCGATCGGCCGCAACTTCCTCGTCAAGATCAACGCCAACATCGGCAACTCGGCCGTCACGTCGAGCATTGAGGAAGAAGTGGAAAAGCTGGTGTGGGCGATCCGCTGGGGTGCTGACAACGTGATGGACCTGTCCACCGGCAAGAACATCCACACCACGCGCGACTGGATCGTGCGCAACAGTCCCGTGCCGATTGGCACCGTGCCGATCTACCAGGCGCTGGAGAAGGTGGGCGGCATCGCCGAAGACCTGACCTGGGAAATCTTCCGCGACACGCTGATCGAGCAGGCCGAGCAGGGCGTGGACTACTTCACCATCCACGCGGGCGTGCGCCTGGCCTACATCCACCTCACGGCGCAGCGGCGCACGGGCATCGTCTCGCGCGGCGGCTCCATCATGGCCAAGTGGTGCATGGCGCACCACCGCGAGAGCTTCCTGTACGAGCACTTCGAGGACATCTGCGACATCATGAAGGCGTACGACGTGTCGTTCAGCCTGGGCGATGGCCTGCGCCCCGGCTGCGCATCGGACGCGAATGACGAAGCGCAGTTCGCCGAGCTGCACACGCTGGGCGAGCTGACCCAGGTGGCCTGGAAGCACGACGTGCAGACCATGATCGAAGGCCCCGGCCACGTGCCCATGCACATGATCCAGGCCAACATGACCGAGCAGCTCAAGACCTGCCACGAAGCGCCGTTCTACACCCTGGGCCCGCTGACCATCGACATCGCCCCCGGATACGACCACATCGCCAGCGCGATTGGCGCCGCCATGATCGGCTGGATGGGCACGGCCATGCTGTGCTACGTGACGCCCAAGGAGCACCTGGGCCTGCCCGACCGCGACGATGTGAAGCAGGGCATCATCGCCTACAAGATCGCCGCCCACGCGGCCGACGTGGCCAAGGGCCACCCGGGGGCGCGCTCGCGCGACGACGCGCTCTCCCAGGCGCGCTTCGACTTCCGCTGGCAGGACCAGTTCAACCTGGGCCTGGACCCCGAGACCGCCAAGGACTACCACGACGAAACCCTGCCCAAGGACAGTGCCAAGGTGGCGCATTTCTGCTCCATGTGCGGCCCCAAGTTCTGCTCGATGAAGATCACGCAGGAAGTGCGCGAGTTCGCTGCGCAGAAGGGCGTGGCCGAGGCCGACGCCCTGGCCCAGGGCATGGAGGCCAAGGCGGCGGAGTTCCAGAAGGGTGGGGGCGAGCTGTACATCCCCCTCAAGCCCGTGTGAGCGCGGCGCCATAAGTGCCGCTACTGGCCCCGAGGATTCCCTGAAGCCGGACCTCGGGGCCGTGCTTACCCTGTGCGGGAGGCAGTCCAGCCCGGCATATAGTCCGCCGCACCCCGGGGCCCGCAGGCCTGGCGTGCATGGCATCCAATTTGCTATGCTGGACTGTCTGTTAAAAAATGTAAGGAAGAGCCATGAATGCTCTCGGCCGCTTCTCCATCCGCACGCGTCTCTATTTCGGGACCGTCTTCTCCCTGATCCTTCTGGTCGTCATCGGTGCCATGGGCTATGTGGCCCTGGACCGCACGCGTGGCACGCTGCAGGTGCTGTTTTCAGAACGCGTGCAGACGCTGACCGACATGTCCGAGCTGCGCACCACCCTGGGTGACCTGCGCCGGACCGAAAAAGACATCATCATCAACTTCAACAACTCGGTCGAGGTGTCCGCCCTGCGCGAGACCTGGGCCAAGACCCTGGCCGCGCTGCGCAAGAGCCTGTCCGATGTGCGCCAGGTGCAGTCTGGCGATGCGGCGTTTGTCGAGTCCATCGACAAGTCGCTGGCCGAGATCAAAGCCTACGAAACCGGCATCTCGCCCATCTTCGAGCAGATCGAGCGCGCGCAGCTCGACGGCGCGGGCGGCGGCGCCTATGCCGACCGCCTGAAGGTCCACATGGAGGCCACCGACAAGCTGTTCTCCAGCCTGGCCGCCGCCGCGCGTGCACAGATGGACGAGGCCCGCGCGGGCGTCGAATCGCGCACCTCCACCATGGCTGCGCTCATCGGCGTGGGCCTGGTGCTGGCGCTGGCCGTGCTGATTCCGCTCACGTTCTTCAGCGTGCGCTCCATCACCCGGTCCCTCGGGCAGGCGCAGGAGCTGGCCGAACGCATCGCCAGCGGTGACCTGTCGCGCGATGTGGCGGCCATGAACCAGGACGAAGTGGGCCAGTTGGTGGGCTCCATGGGCCGCATGCAGGACTCGCTGCGCAACCTGGTGCGCCAGGTGCAGGACGCGGCTGGCAACATCTCCACCGCCAGCTCCGAGATCGCCAGCGGCAACCACGACCTGAGCCACCGCACCGAGCAGACGGCCGCCAACCTGGAGGAAACCGCCTCGTCGATGGAGGTGCTGACCAGCACCGTGCAGCAAAGCGCCCAGGCCTCGCGCCAGGCCAGCGACTTCGCATCGACCGCCGCCGAGGTGGCCGCGCGCGGCGGCGCCGTGGTGTCGCAGGTGGTGACCACCATGGACCAGATCACCACCAGCTCGCGCAAGATTGCCGACATCACGGGCGTGATCGATTCGATTGCGTTCCAGACCAACATCCTGGCGCTGAACGCCGCTGTGGAAGCCGCCCGTGCCGGCGAGCAGGGCCGCGGCTTTGCGGTGGTGGCCAGCGAGGTGCGCAACCTGGCGCAGCGCAGCGCCGAAGCGGCCAAGGAAATCAAGGGCCTGATCGGTTCTTCGGTGGAGCGGGTCGAAGACGGCTCGCGCCTGGTGAGCCAGGCCGGCCAGACCATGACGGAGATCGTGAGCAGCGTGCGGCGCGTGTCCGACATCATTGCCGAGATCACCGCCTCGTCGGCCGAGCAGAGCGACAACATCGGCCAGATCAGCCAGTCGGTCACCCAGCTCGACCAGATGACCCAGCAGAACGCTGCGCTGGTGGAGGAATCCACGGCGGCGTCCGAGTCGCTGCGCGAGCAGGCCCACCACCTCAACAGCGCCGTCAGCCAGTTCAAGCTGCAGGATGGCGCATCTGTGGCGTTCGCAATGACCGCAGCCCCAGCGGCCGCGGTAGGGCACCGGCCTACGCTGCAGATCCGGTAGTTTTTGGGTTTGAGGTATTCAGGCCACTAGCGCTTATCCATCAAGCGCTAGCAGCTATCAAGGCGATAGCGAAGGGCGCATGACTGGTGAAGCCGGCGCGGCCCAGGCCAGCGCCCCGTGCAAGGGCCGCCCCGCCGCACGGGGGGCGTCCCCCTCCCGACTTGCGCAGCAAGGCGAGAGAGGGGGAAGGCGCGAAGCGACTCAGGGGGTGTTTCACTTCAGTCCCGCGTCACCCGCAGCACTTCTTCGCGGCTGGTGATGCCGGCGGCAATCAGACGTTCGCCATCCTCACGCATCAGTGCCATGCCATCGGCCATCGCGGCGGCGCGGATGTCGGCCTCTGAGGCCTGGGCGTGGATCTGCGCGCGGATCGCGTCCGTGGTCACCAGCAACTCGAACACGCCGGTGCGGCCGGTGTAGCCCGTCTGGCCGCAGTGCTCGCAACCGCTGCCGTGGCAGTGGGCGCAGTACTTGCGCACCAGCCGCTGCGCCAGCACGCCCAGCAACGATGACGACAGCAGGAACGGCTCCACGCCCATGTCGGTCAGGCGCGTGACGGCGCTGGCAGCATCGTTGGTGTGCAGGGTGGCCAGCACCAGGTGGCCGGTGAGCGAGGCCTGGATGGCGATCTGCGCGGTCTCGAAGTCGCGGATTTCGCCAATCATGATGATGTCCGGGTCCTGCCGCAGGATGGCGCGCAGGGCCTTGGCAAAGGTCAGCTCGATCTTGCTGTTGACCTGGGTCTGGCCCACGCCCGGCAGCTCGTATTCGATGGGGTCTTCCACCGTCATGATGTTGTTGCGCGTGGCATCGAGCCGGCCCAGCGCCGCGTACAGCGTGGTGGTCTTGCCCGAGCCCGTGGGGCCGGTGACCAGGATGATGCCGTGTGGCTGGCCGATCAGGCCCTCGAAGCGGTGCAGGGTGTCGCCCTGCATGCCCACGGCTTCCAGGCTCAGCTTGCTCTCGCTCTTGTCCAGCAGGCGCAGCACCGCGCGTTCGCCATGGGCGCTGGGCAGGGTGGACACGCGCACGTCGATGGCGCGCGTGCCCAGGCGCAGGCTGATGCGGCCGTCCTGGGGCAGGCGTTTTTCACTGATGTCCAGGTCGGCCATGATTTTGAGGCGCGAGATCAATGCGGCGTGCAGCGCGCGGTTGGGCTGCACCACCTCGCGCAGCGTGCCGTCCACGCGAAAGCGCACGCTGCTGTGGCGCTCGTAGGGCTCGATGTGGATGTCGCTCGCGCCGTCGCGTGCGGCCTGCGTGAGCAGGGCGTTGAGCATGCGGATGATGGGCGCGTCGCCTGCGGACTCCAGCAAGTCTTCGACGGCGGGCAGCTCCTGCATCATGCGCGAGAGGTCGGCATCGCTCTCGACCTCGCTCACCACGGTGGCGGCGCTCGATTCGCTGTGCGAATAGGCCGCGCTGATGCGCTGGGCCAGGGCCGGGGCATCGAGCGGCAGCAACTGCTGCACCGGGTGCTTGCGCAGCACTTCGGACAGCGCGCCCGCATCGGGGCTGGGGCCGTGCCACAGCACCAGCTGGTGGCCGTCGTCCTCCAGCAGCAGCTGGGCGGTGCGGGCAAAGGCGTAGGGCAGGGGGTGGCGCATGCGTGGCGGCCCTTCAGCGTGGCGAGGTCTCGACGGGCAGCGGGGCTAGCGGCTGCGCAGGCACAGTGGCTGCGCCGGGCTCTGCACGCTGTGGCAGCGCGGGCAGGATGGGCGCGCCGGACACCGACTTCATCACCACGCTGGGCGCGGGCTGGGTGGTCTGTTGCAGCGCGCGGATGGCCTCGTAGCGGTCCATCATCAGCGCATCGCTGGTGGCGTTGTCACGCACCACGATGGGGCGCAGGAACACCATCAGGTTGGTCTTGTTGCGGGTGCGGTTCTCGCTGCGGAACAGGTTGCCCAGCACCGGGATGTCGCCCATCAGCGGTACCTTGTCCTGGCCCTGCGAGTAGCTGTCTTCCAGCAGGCCGCCGATGACGATGATGTTGCCGTCGTCCACCACCACGTTCGACTCGATGGAGCGCTTGCTGGTGGTGGGGCCGTTGGCGTTGCTCAGCGTGGCGGTGTCGATCTTGGAGACCTCCTGGTAGATGGCCATCTTCACCGTGCCGTTCTCGCTGATCTGCGGGCGCACCTTGAGCATCAGGCCCACGTCCTTGCGCTCCACCGTGGTGAAGGGGTTCACGGTGTTGTTGCCGGTGCCATTGGCGTATGAGCCCGTCACGAACGGCACGTTGTTGCCGATGATGATGCGCGCCTCTTCGTTGTCCAGCGTCATCAGGTTGGGGGTGGAGAGCACGTTGGCGTCGCCGCTGTTCTGCAGGAAGTTGGCCAGCGCGCCCAGGTAGTACTGCCCGTTGATGCGCGGCGCCAGCGCCAGGTTCAGGCCTTTGCCCAGGCCGCTGCTGCCGGCCAGGGATGCGTAGCTGCCCGTTGCGAGCGCGGCCGTGGCGTTGAGGATGTTCATGCCGGCCTGGCCGGAATTGGTGCCGATCACGCCGATGGTGCCGTCGCCCTGCTTGCCCAGCAGGCCCTGCCACTGGATGCCGAACTCGGCCACCTTGTTGGCCGAGACCTCGACGATCAGGCTCTCGACCAGCACCTGCGCGCGGCGGCCGTCGAGCTTGTCGATCACGTCGCGCAGCTGGCGGTACAGCGGCGCGGGCGCGGTGATGATGAGCGAGTTGGTGGTGGGGTCGGCCTGGATCTGCCCGCCCGTGGAAGGCTGGTTGGTGTTGGTGCTGCTGGTGCCCATGGCGCTGGCGCTCGAGCCCAGGCCGCCGCCGGCGCTGCTGCTGGTGGACGAGCTGCCGCTGGTGGACAGCATGCCGCCGGTGTTCAGCCCCGTGCTGGGCGCCGGCGTGCTGGCGCCGCCACCACCGCTGGCGGCACCGCCAATGCCGCCGCCCATGGCCGCCATGGCGGCGCGCAGGGTGGTGGCCAGCTTGGTGGCGTCGGCGTTCTTGAGGTAGACCACATGGATGTTGCCGCTGGCAGCGCTGCTGCCGGGCGCAGGCGCCTGGTCCAGCTGGGCCACCAGGGCGCGCACCTGGGCCACGCGGGCCGGGTTGGCTGCGCGCAGGATCAGCGAGTTGCTGCGCGGCTCGGCGA
>DATLGV010000404.1:0-14622 GCA_035540275.1 Acidovorax sp.
CCGCCACGGTGCAGGCGCTGGTGTGGATGCGGCCCTGCGTCTCGGTGGCGGGCACGCGCTGCACGCGGTGGCCGCCGGATTCGAACTTGAGCGCGCCGTACACGTGGTCGCCTTCCACGCGCAGCACGATTTCCTTGTAGCCGCCCAGCTCGCTTTCGTTGGCGCTCATGATCTCCACCTTCCAGCCCTGGGTGGCGGCGTAGCGGGTGTACATGCGGGTCAGGTCGGCGGCGAACAGGGCGGATTCATCGCCGCCCGTGCCCGCGCGGATTTCGACGAAGGCATTGCGCGCGTCGTCGGGGTCCTTGGGCAGCAGCAGGCGCTGCAGTTCGTCCTCCAGCTGCACCAGCTCCGCCTCGGCACTGGTGATTTCTTCTTGCGCCATTTCGGCCATGTCGGGGTCGGCCAGCATCTCGCGCGCACCCGCCAGGTCGGCCTCGCGCTGCTGGTAGCGGGCGTAGCGGCCTGCGACCTGCGTGACCTCGGCATGCTCCACGGAGATGCGCCGGTACTGCGCCATGTCGCTCATGATGTCTTCGCGCGAGAGCAGGAAGTCGAGTTCGCCCAGGCGCTGTGCGTAGCGCTCCAGCTGGCTTCGGAGAAAGGGTTTCATGGAATTCTGGAAAAGGGTTTGCTACAGGTTTGGTAGCTGGCGGCGCATATGGACCATGTGCCTGGGGCCGATTTGGCATCAAACCGGGATGGCTGGGGAGCGGGCGAGCGCCGCTACAGGCCGTTGTTGTGGGGGGGCTTGCTTTGCGAGCGCAGAAACAGGCGCGAGACGGTCTGGGCCGTCTGCGCGCGCATGTCGGCATCGCCCGCGCGCAGCTCGGCCAGGGTGCCGTGCAGCATCTTTTGCGTGAGGCCGCGCGAGAGGGCTTCGAGCACGGCGTCCACGTCCTCGCCCTTGGCCAGCAGCTTCTTGGCGCGGGCGATTTCCAGCGCGCGCCACTCGTCGGTCTGGGCGTTGAGTTGCTGGATCAGCGGCACCACGCCGCCCTCGGCAGCGGCGGGGCTGCGCAGCTCCATCCAGTGCATGAAGCTTTGCACACCGGCGTCGATGATGGCCTCGGCCTGCGCCACGGCGGCCTGGCGGTTGGCCTGCGCGGTCTGCACCACGGTGGCCAGGTCGTCCACGGTGTACAGGTACACGTCGCCCAGGGCCTTGACCTCGGGCTCGATGTCGCGCGGCACAGCCAGGTCCACCATGAACATGGGGCGGTGGCGGCGCTTCTTGAGGGCGCGCTCCACAGCGCCCAGGCCAATGATGGGCAGGCTGCTGGCGGTGCAGCTGATGACGGCGTCAAACTCGTGCAGGCGCTCGGGAAGGTCGGCCAGGCGCATCACCTCACCGCCGAAACGGGTGGCGAGCTTTTCGCCGCGCTCCAGCGTGCGGTTGGCAATGGCGATGGCCTTGGGGTTCTTGGCCGCGAAGTGCGTGGCGCACAGCTCGATCATCTCGCCCGCGCCCACGAACAGCACGCGGATCTTGGAGAGGTCTTCAAACAGCTGGCTGGCCAGGCGCACGGCCGCGGCGGCCATGCTGATGCTGTGCGCGCCGATCTCGGTGCTGGTGCGCACTTCCTTGGCCACGGCAAAGCTGCGCTGGAACAACTGGTTGAGCGTGGTGCCCAGCGCGCCTGCGGTTTCGGCGGCGCGCACGGCGTCTTTCATCTGGCCCAGGATCTGGGCCTCGCCCAGCACCATCGAGTCGAGCCCGCTGGCCACACGGAAGGCGTGGCGGGCGACGAGGCTGTCTTCGAGGGTGTAGGAGTGCGAGCGCAGCAGCGCGGGGCTCACGCCACCGCTCTGGGCCAGCCAGCCCAGCGTGTGGTCCATGGCCGGCGCCTCGGCAGCGCAATAGATCTCGGTGCGGTTGCAGGTGGAGATGATGGCGGTTTCCACGCCCGGGTGCCGGGTGTTACTGCCCAGCGACTGGCGCAAACCCTGCAATGTGGGCGCGATCTGGTCGAGCGCAAACGCAAACCGGCCACGCAGATCGAGCGGCGCGGTGGTGTGGTTGATGCCGAGGGCCCAGACTGCCATAAGTTGCAATTATAAAATTGTTGGCCCGAACAGGCGGTCTTGCTTGTTCAAGCCTTGATTTGGGTCAATTCCATGGGTCCGCTGGACATCGCCAACCACCTCCTCAACTTTGTCACACCCGCCGCCGCCATTGCGCTCGTGCTGGTGCTTTCGGGCCGTCTGGTGGGCTCGCGCAGTGCCTCTGCGATGTCGGTGTGGCTGCGTGGGGCGGTTCTGTTTGCCGTGGGGGTGGCGGTGCTCGCGGCAGGGCTGGTGCTGTGGGGGCGTGACGGCAAGATGCTCACCTATGCCGCGCTGGTCGTGGTCTGCGCCACCTGCCAGTGGGTGCTGGTACGGGGCTGGAAGGCCTGAAGCTTTCAGCAAGCCGTCGCGTGTTTTGAGGGTTTGCGAGAGGTGCTCTGGAGGACTGTCGCGCCCTGGTGTCTGATAGCCTCGTTGCATCTTCCAAAGCGGCTGCCACGGCCCGCGCCGACGGAAGCGGCGAGCATCCCTCACACACATAAACAAAGCTGGAGACAACCCCATGAAGCTGCTGCGTACCTGCATCACCCTGGCCGCAGGCCTGGCCCTGGCTGCCGCCGCGTGTGCGCAGGCGTTTCCGTCCAAGCCCGTTCGTATCGTGGTGGGCTTCCCCGCCGGCGGGCCGCTGGACCAGCATGCGCGCCTGCTGTCCGACAAGCTGCAGACCGTGCTGGGTCAGCCGGTGGTGATGGACTACAAGGCCGGTGCCGGCGGCACCGTGGGCGCGCAGGATGTGATGAAAGCGCCCCCAGACGGCCACACCATCATGCTGGCCAACACGGGGGTGATGGTCATCAACCCCGCGCTGTACAGCCGCCTGCCCTACGCCACCCTGAAGGACTTTGTGCCCGTGGCGCGCACGGCCATGCAGCCGCTGGCCCTGCTGGTCAACCCCAGCGTGCCGGCGAAGAACCTGCAGGAGTTCATGGCCTATGCCAAGTCGCGGCCCGGCCAGGTCAACTTTGGCTCGGCGGGCAATGGCGGCATCAGCCACCTGGTGCCCGAGATGTTCAAGACGGCCACGGGCCTGTTCATGGTGCACATCCCCTACCGGGGCAGCGCACCCGCGTTCACCGACCTCATGGGTGGGCAGGTGCAGTTCATGGCCGAGAGCATTCCGCAGGCTGCGTCGTATCACAAGCAAGGCAAGGTGCGCGCCCTGGCCGTGACCAGCAAGGAGCGCAACCCCGCGCTGCCCGAGGTGCCCACGGTGATCGAGAGCGGCATCCCGGGCTTTGAGGTGGTGGGCTTCTATGGCTTTCTGGCGCCCGCAGGCACGCCCAAGGACGTGGTCAACAAGCTCAGTGACGCCTTTGGTCAGGTGCTGCAAATGCCCGATGTGAAGAGCCGCATGGTGAGCCAGGGAGCAGACCCTGCGTTTCTGGGCGCGGACGACTTTGCCAAGTTCCTGGCTGCCGAGATGCCGCGCTGGGCGGATGCTGTCAAGAAGTCCGGCGCAAAACTCGATTGACCCCCTGAGGCGCTAAGCGCCTTCCCCCTGAAGGGGGACGCCACCGGTGGCCCGGTGAGGCCGGCCCACGGTGGCCGCTGGATTGGGATGGGGTGTTTTGGTGAAGTGGTGCCCTATGGCTTGGCAGGCGAGAAAAAATCCACCCGGTCGGTGATGATGCCGTCCGTGCCCAGGGCGATGAGGCGCTGCGCCGCCCAGTCGTCGTTCACCGTGTAGCTCAGCGCGCGCATGCCCATGCCGTGGACTTGGGCCACCAGGGCCGGGTCCCACAGCGCGTGGTTGCAGACGATGGCCACGCAGCCGAGCGCCTGTGCCTTGTCAAAGCACCCATCCCAGAGCGCGTCGATCAGCAGTGCGCGGGGTATGTGGGGGGCGGTGGCCATGGCACCGGCCAGTGCCTCGGGCTTGAATGACGAGAACAGGGGCGGCACGGCCTGGCCTTGCCACAGCCGCGCAGCGTATTCGCCCACCACGCGGCCGGTCACCTCTTCCTGCCCCGGCGTGGGCTTGATCTCGATGTTCAGGAAGAAACCGTTGGCGATGCAGTAGCGCGCCAGGTTCTCCAGCGTGGGCAGGGGCTCGCCCGCATAGCTGCGGGAGTGCCAGGAGCCTGCGTCCAGCTGGGCGAGCCGGGTCCACGGCAGGTCACCGCCGGTGCCGTGGCCGTTGGTCGTGCGCTGCAGCGTGGCGTCGTGCATCAGAAACGGCACGCCGTCGCTGCTGAGCTTGGCGTCGCATTCGAACATGCGGTAGCCGTACTGGGCACCCAGCCGGAACGCAGCCAGGGTGTTTTCAGGGGCCAGCTTGCCCGCGCCACGGTGGGCGATCCAGCGCGGGTAGGGCCAGGGGGCGAGCAGGGTGGCACTCATGGAGCGATGCGTTGACCGGTGGTGGCGTCGAACGCATGCACGCGGTCGGGGCGGGGGAGCACGTGGATCACCGCGTCCGGCAGTGGCGCGTGGGTGCCTTCTTCCACCCGCACGATGATCTGCTCGCCGTTGAGGCGGCCGTAGATCAGGCGCTCGGCACCCAGCAGTTCGACGGTTTCGACCGTGACGGCCCAGCCCTCGCTGCCCACGTCCAGGTGCTCCGGGCGGATGCCGAGGATGGTGCCCGACTGGGTGCCAGGTGCGTTCTTGAGCAGGTTCATGGGCGGCGAGCCGATGAAGCTGGCCACGAAGGTGGAGGCGGGCGTGTGGTAGACCTCTTCAGGGGTGCCGAACTGTTCCATGTTGCCCGCGTTCATCACGATCATGCGCTGGGCCAGCGTCATGGCCTCGACCTGGTCGTGCGTGACGAACAGGCTGGTGATGCCCAGTTCGCGGTGCAGCTTCTGGATCTCCAGACGGGTCTGGGCGCGCAGCTTGGCGTCGAGGTTGGACAAGGGCTCGTCAAACAAGAAGACTTGCGGCTGGCGCACGATGGCTCGGCCCATGGCCACGCGCTGGCGCTGCCCGCCGGACAGCTCGCGTGGCTTGCGCTCCAGCAGGTGCGAGAGTTCGAGGATCTTGGCGGCCTTGTCCACGCGGCGCTGGATTTCTTCCTTGGGTACTTTGGCGATCTTCAGGCCATAGGCCATGTTCTCGTAGTTCGTCATGTGCGGGTACAGCGCGTAGTTCTGGAACACCATGGCGATGTCGCGCTGGGCGGGTTCCAGGTCGTTGACCTTGCGCTCGCCGATGAAGAGGTCGCCGCCCGAGATCTCTTCCAGGCCAGCGACCATTCGCAGCAGGGTGGACTTGCCGCAGCCCGAGGGGCCGACGATGACGACGAACTCGCCGTCCTTGATCTCGGCGTTCACGCCGTGGATGACCTGATTGGCCTTGGGGCCCACGCCGTAGCGCTTGACGATGTTGCGAAGAGAGAGGGATGCCATATGTGCAATGAATTTGATAGCTACAGGGGCTTATTGAACAAGCGCTTGCAGGGGTTTTGTCTTATTTTTCGGTATCCACCAGGCCTTTGACGAACCAGCGCTGCATGACCACCACCACAAAGGCGGGCGGCAGCATGGCCAAGAGGGCAGTGGCCATCACGATGTTCCACTCGTTGCCTGCATCGCCGCCGGCCAGCATGCGCTTGATGCCGATCACCACGGGGTACATGTCCTCGGAGGTGGTCACCAGCAGGGGCCAGAGGTATTGGTTCCAGCCGTAGATGAACTGGATCACGAACAGCGCGGCGATGGACGTGCGCGACAGCGGCACGAGGATGTCCTTGAAGAAGCGCATGGGGCCGGCGCCGTCCACGCGGGCGGCCTCCACCAGCTCGTCCGGCACCGTAAGGAAGAACTGCCGGAACAGGAAGGTGGCGGTGGCAGAGGCGATCAGCGGCACCGTCAGGCCGGCGTAGGTGTTGAGCATGCCCAGGTTGGACACGACCTGGTAGGTGGGCCCGATGCGCACCTCCACCGGCAGCATCAGTGTGATGAAGATCAGCCAGAAGCAGATGCCCTTGAAGGGAAAGCGGAAGTAGACGATGGCAAACGCCGACAGCAGCGAGATGGCGATCTTGCCCAGGGTGATGACGATGGCGGTGATGAAACTCACCCACATCATGCGGGCCACGGGGGCGCTGGAGCCGGGGCCGGAGCCGCCGCCAAACAGCGCGTCGTGGTAGGTCTGCCAGAAATTGCTGCCGGGCACCATGGGCATGGGCACCTGCACGATGTCCTGCGCCGTGTGGGTGGAGGCCACAAAGGCCAGGTACAGCGGGAAGCCGACGATGATCACGCCCAGCACCATGATGAGGTGCGAGAACGCGGTGAGGTAAGGACTACGTTCAACCATTGGAATCTTTCAGGATCGAAGCATGGCCCGCTGCGCCCGCAAAGGGCACGACGCAGGCGAGGGCCGCCGAGCAAGGGCCGCCCCGCCGTGAGGGCGGCGTCCTCCTAGAGGGGGAAGGCGCCGCAGGCGACTCAGGGGGTGCTTCATATTCAGTACTGCACTTTCTTCTCGACGTAGCGGAATTGGATGACCGTCAGCACCACCACGATAGCCATCAGCACCACCGACTGCGCGGCCGAGCCGCCCATGTCCATGGCCTTGAACCCATCGTGGTAGACCTTGTAGACCAGGATGGAGGTGTCGCGCCCGGGGCCGCCCTGCGTGGTCGAATCCACGATGGCAAAGGTGTCGAAGAACGCGTACACGACGTTGATCACCAGCAGGAAGAAGGTGGTGGGCGACAGCAACGGGAACTGGATGCTCCAGAACCGGCGCCAGGGGCCCGCACCATCGATGGCGGCGGCTTCGATCAGCGACTTGGGGATGGACTGCAGGCCCGCGAGGAAAAACAGGAAGTTGTAGGAGATCTGCTTCCACACCGCTGCAATCACGATCAGCGCCATGGCGTGGTCGGAGTTGAGCATGTGGTTCCAGTCAAAGCCCGACTGGCGCAGCATGTACGCCACCACACCCAGCGAGGGCGAGAACATGAACATCCACAGCACGCCCGCCACCGCAGGGGCCACGGCATAGGGCAGCAGCAGGGCGGTTTTGTAAACGATGGCGCCCTTGATGATGCGGTCGGCAAAGATCGCGAGGATCAGCGACAGGCTGATGCCCACCACCGCCACCAGGGCCGAGAAGAAGGCCGTGGTCTTGAACGAGGCCAGGTAGCCCGGGTCTTCAAACAGGGCCCTGAAGTTGTCCAGCCCCACCCATTCGGTGGACATGCCAAAGCTGTCCTGCATCTGGAACGACTGCACCAGGGCCTGGCCTGCGGGCCAGAAGAAGAACACGCTGATGATGATCAGCTGCGGCGCCAGAAGCACCCAGGGCAGCCATGCAGAGCGGAAAAGTACGCGTTTTTCCATGACGAAACTCTCAAAAAGAAAACCCCGCCGCCCCGTGAACCATGGTGGCTGACGGGGCGGCGGGCTTTCGATGCCATCGCCAGTGGGCGGGGCGGCATCGACAGAGGGGGGCGGTGCTTACTTGTTGGCGCGTGCGAAGCGGGCCAGCTGTTCGTTGCCACGGGTCACGGCGGTGTCCAGGGCTTCCTTGGGAGACTTCTTGCCCGACCAGATCTGTTCGGTTTCCTCGTCGATGATGGTGCGGATCTGCACGAAGTTGCCCAGGCGGATGCCGCGCGACTTGTCGGTGGCCTTGCGGATCATCTGCGTCACGGCCACATCGGTGCCGGGGTTCTTGTCATAGAAGCCCGAAGCCTCGGTGAGCTTGTAGGCGCCCATGGTGACAGGCAGGTAGCCGGTGCGCTGGTGGCTGGCGGCCTGCACCTTGGTGTCGTTCAGGAAGTTCAGGAAGCTGGCCACGCCCTTGTACTCTTCGGGCTTCTTGCCAGCCATCACCCACAGACTGGCACCACCGATGGCGGTGTTCTGGGGCGCGCCCTTCACGTCAGGGTAATAGGGCAGGGTGGAGATGCCGTAGGCAAACTTGGCTTCCTTGGCCACGCGGGCGTACAGACCCGACGAGCCGGTGATCATGGCGCATTCACCGGAGGGGAAGGATGCATCGGCGGTGTTGTTGCGGCCCTTGTAGACGAAACTGCCTTCCTTGGAGGCCTTGGCCAGGTTCTCGAAGTGGCGCACATGCAGCGGGGTGTTGATCTGCAGCTGGGCCTCATTGCCGTCAAAACCGTTGTTCTTGGAGGCGAACAGCGTGTTGTGCCACAGCGAGAAGCTCTCCAGCTGCGTCCAGCTCACCCAGCTAGTGGTGAACGGGCAGCTGTGGCCGCTGGCCTTCAGCTTGGAGGCAGCAGCAAACACTTCGGGCCAGGTCTTGGGCGGCTTGTCGGCGTCCAGGCCGGCCTTCTTGAAGGCGTCCTTGTTGTAATAGAAGATGGTGGTGGAGCTGTTGAGCGGGTAGCTCAGCATCTGGCCGTTGGGGGCGGTGTAGTAGCCAGCCACTGCGGACACGTATTCGGTGGGCTCAAACTTGAAGCCTGCGTCGTTCAGCACCTTGGCCGCAGGCACGATGGCGCCCTTGCTGGCCATCATGGTGGCGGTGCCCACTTCAAACACTTGCAGGATGTGGGGAGCATTGCCGGCGCGGAAGGCGGCGATGGCACCAGTCATCGATTCGTCATACTGGCCCTTGTACGTGGGCACGACCTTGTACTGGGACTGGCTGGCGTTGTATTGCTTGGCCAGGTCGTTGACCCAGTCACCCAGCGCCGCACTCATCGAATGCCACCATTGGATCTCGATGGGGGCCTGCGCCTGCGCGGGTGCGCAGACCGACATGGCGATGGCAGCGCAGACCGCCAGAAGCTTCGTTTGCATGAATATTTCCTCCGAGAATGACGAAAAGCACAAGGGCCGGATGCTAGGCAGGCCCCGTGACATTAATGTGTCGTTGTCGCATGACCCCGCGCCTTGCAACAACCGGGGAAACCCCTTGGGTTGCCCGTGAGGGGTGCGATTGTGACCTTTTTGTGACAGCGCGTGGCGCATTTGCCGAGGCTTGCAAGGTTTTGTGCAATGCACCATGCTGGCGACTGTTCACATGCGTGTGCAGCTTTGGTTCGTTCGCGCCGTCGCGCGCAGGTCGTTTTCTTCTTTCATCCTTCTCTTTCATCGCCATGGCCACCAATTCGCTCGACAAGAACAAGATCAAGTTTCTGCTGCTCGAAGGCATCCACTCTTCTGCGGTGGATGTGATCCGGGCGGCGGGCTACACGCAGATCGAGACGGTGTCCGGCGCGCTGCCCGACGAGGAACTCAAGCGCAAGATCGCCGATGTGCACTTTGTAGGCATCCGTTCGCGCACCCAGCTCACCGAAGAGGTGTTTGCACAGGCCCAAAAGCTGGTGGCCGTGGGCTGCTTTTGTATCGGCACCAACCAGGTGGACCTGAACGCCGCGCGCGAGCGGGGTATTGCGGTGTTCAATGCGCCGTACTCCAACACCCGTTCGGTGGCCGAGCTGGTGCTGGCCGAAGCCATCCTGCTGCTGCGCGGCGTGCCCGAGAAGAACGCCGTGGCGCACCGGGGCGGCTGGCTCAAGAGCGCCGACAACGCCTACGAGATCCGCGGCAAGACCCTGGGCATCGTGGGTTATGGCTCCATCGGCACGCAGCTGTCGGTGCTGGCCGAGGCGCTGGGCATGCACGTGGCCTTCTTTGATGTGGTCAACAAGCTGCCTCTGGGGAATGCGCGACAGGTGCAGCATCTGCACGACCTGCTGGGACAGAGCGACATCGTGAGCCTGCACGTGCCCGAGCTGCCCTCCACCGAAGGCATGATCGGCGCCGCCGAAATTGCGGCCATGAAACCCGGCGGCATCCTCATCAACGCCGCGCGCGGCACGGTGGTGGATATTGAGGCGCTGGCTGCAGCGCTCCAGGCCAGGAAGCTGCTGGGCGCCGCCATCGACGTGTTCCCCGTCGAGCCGCGCACCAACAAGGACGAGTTCCAGTCGCCCCTGCGCGGGCTGGACAACGTGATCCTGACCCCGCACATCGGCGGCTCCACCATGGAGGCGCAGGCCAACATTGGCCTGGAGGTGGCCGAAAAGCTGGTGAAGTACAGCGACAACGGCACCAGCACCTCGTCGGTCAACTTTCCGGAGGTGGCGCTGCCGGCCCACCCCGGCAAGCACCGCCTGCTGCACATCCACCGCAACGTGCCGGGCGTGCTGTCCGAGATCAACCGCATCTTCTCGGACAACGCCATCAATGTCTCGGCCCAGTACCTGCAGACCAACGAGAAGATCGGCTATGTGGTGATCGACATCGACGCCGCCTCGTCCGACCTGGCGCTGGACAAGCTGGCCCGGGTGAGTGGCACCTTGCGCAGCCGCGTGCTGTTCTGACGCCGCCAAGCGGCCTTGCCCGGCCGTTTTGGCGCCGTGCGGCCTCCCCCTGCCCAGCAGGGCGGAGGCCGGTGGCTTAAAATTGCGCCCCCACCCCAGGTAGACCCCCATGAATGTACCGATCGCGCTGGCGGCCTTGCAGACGCAGGCCGCCGAGCCTGCCCGACTGCGAGAAATTCCCTATAACTACACCTCGTTCTCCGACCGGGAGATCGTGATCCGGCTGCTGGGCTCCGCCTCCTGGGAGGTCCTGGACCAACTGCGCAAGGAGCGCCGCACCGGCCGCTCGGCCCGCATGCTGTATGAGGTGCTGGGCGATATCTGGGTGGTGCAGCGCAACCCCTACCTGCAGGACGATCTGCTGGACAACCCCGGCCGCCGCAAGCTGCTGGTCGATGCCCTGAACCACCGGCTGGCCGAGATCGAAAAGCGCCGCACCCCCGCCGACGACGCCGACCGCGACCGCCTCGTGGGCGAGCTGGTCGTCGCCGCGCGCCGAGCGGTGGCCGAGTTCAACGCCACCTTCGAGCAGGCCGCGCAGCTGCGCCGCCAGATCCAGAAAACCCTGGGCCGTCTCACGGCCAAGGACAACATCAAGTTCGACGGCCTCTCGCGCGTGTCCCACGTGACCGATGCGACCGACTGGCGTGTCGAGTACCCGTTCGTGGTGCTCACGCCTGACACCGAGGCCGAGATGGCGGGCCTGGTCAAGGGCTGCATCGAACTGGGCCTGACCATCATTCCCCGTGGGGGCGGCACCGGCTACACCGGCGGCGCGATCCCGCTGACCTGGAAGAGCGTGGTCATCAACACCGAAAAGCTCGAAGCCATGACCGAGGTGGAGATGCGCCGCCTGCCGGGGCTGGACCGCGAAGTGGGCACGGTGTGGACCGAAGCCGGCGTGGTCACCCAGCGCGTGGCCGACGCCGCCGAGCGCGCAGGTTTTGTGTTTGCGGTGGACCCGACCAGTGCCGAGGCATCGTGCATTGGCGGCAACATCGCCATGAATGCCGGTGGCAAGAAGGCCGTGCTGTGGGGCACGGCGCTCGACAACCTGGCCAGCTGGCGCATGGTCACGCCCGATGCCCAGTGGCTGGAGGTGACACGCCTGGACCACAACATGGGCAAGATCCATGACGTGGAAGTGGCCACCTTCGAGCTGCAGTATTTCGAGGCCGACGGCAAGACGCCCGTGCGCACCGAGCGCCTGAGCATCCCGGGCAAGACTTTCCGCAAGGAAGGCCTGGGCAAGGACGTGACGGACAAGTTCCTGGCGGGGCTGCCCGGCATCCAGAAGGAAGGCTGCGACGGCCTCATCACCAGCGCGCGTTGGGTGGTGCACCGCATGCCCGAGCACACGCGCACCGTGTGCCTGGAGTTCTTCGGCAACGCCAAGGACGCCGTGCCCAGCATCGTCGAGATCAAAGACTTCATGTTTGCCGAGCAAAAGCGCAGTGGCGTGCTGCTGGCGGGCCTGGAGCACCTGGACGACCGCTACCTGAAAGCCGTGGGCTACGCCACCAAGAGCAAGAAGGGCAACGGTGGCCTGCCCAAGATGGTGCTGATTGGCGACATTGCCGGCGATAACGCCGACGACGTGGCGCGCGTGACCAGCGAGGTCGTGCGCCTGGCCAACACCCGCAGCGGCGAGGGCTTTGTCGCCATCACGGCCGATGCGCGCAAGAAGTTCTGGGCCGACCGCAAGAAGACGGCGGCCATCAGCCGCCACACCAACGCCTTCAAGATCAACGAAGACGTGGTGATCCCGCTGCCGCGCATGGCCGAGTACACCGACGGCATCGAGCGCATCAACATCGAGCTCTCCCTGCGCAACAAACTCAAGCTGTGCGACGCGCTGACCGAGTTCTTCGAACGCGGCAACCTGCCCCTGGGCAAGCACGACGCCGACGACGAGGTGCCTTCGCCCGAGCTGCTGCAAGACCGCGTGGCCCAGGCCATCGCCCTGGTCGAAGAGGTGCGCGCCCTGTGGCAGGGCTGGCTGCACGACGTGGAAACACTGTTCCCCCAGCTGCAGGACCACACCCTGCGTGCCAGCTGGAAGACCCAGCTGCGCGCGCCGCTGCAAGGCATCTTCACCGGCGCGGCGTTCAAGCCCATCCTGGACGAAGCCGTGGCCATCCACAAGCGCGTGCTCAAGGGCCGTGTGTGGGTGGCGCTGCACATGCACGCGGGCGACGGCAATGTGCACACCAACATCCCCGTCAACAGTGACGACTACGAGATGCTGCAGACGGCGCACGAGGCTGTGGCGCGCATCATGGTGCTGGCGCGCAGCCTCAATGGCGTGATCTCGGGCGAACACGGCATTGGCATCACCAAGCTGGAGTTCCTGACCGACGACGAGCTGCGTCCCTTTGCCGAATACAAGCGCAAGGTGGACCCGGAAGGCCGCTTCAACAAAGGCAAATTGCTCCGAAATCAGGAGCATTCTGGGTATGTTCAACAAGCGCCAGGGGGCGATTCGGCCTCAAGTCCAGCACTGCATGCCGACCTGACCAATGCCTACACGCCCAGCTTTGGTCTGATGGGCCACGAGTCGCTGATCATGCAGCAGAGCGACATCGGCGCCATTGCCGATTCGGTCAAGGACTGCCTGCGCTGCGGCAAGTGCAAGCCCGTGTGTTCCACGCACGTGCCGCGCGCCAACCTGCTGTACAGCCCGCGCAACAAGATCTTGGCGACCTCGCTGCTGGTCGAGGCGTTTTTGTACGAAGAGCAGACCCGCCGGGGTGTGAGCATCAAGCACTGGCAGGAGTTTGAAGACGTGGCCGACCACTGCACGGTGTGCCACAAGTGCGAGAGCCCTTGCCCGGTGAAGATCGACTTCGGCGACGTCACCATGAACATGCGCAACCTGCTGCGCAAGATGGGCAAGAAGAGCTTCCGCCCGGGCAACGCGCTGGCCATGACCATGCTCAACGCCACCAACCCGGACACCATCAAGCTGCTGCGTTCGGCCATGGTGGATGTGGGCTTCAAGGCCCAGCGGATGGCGGTGGACCTGCTGCGCAAGGTGGGCCGCAAGCAGACGGCCAAGCCGCCCGCGACGGTGGGCACGGCGCCGATCAAGGAGCAGGTGATTCACTTCATCAACAAGAAGCTGCCCGGCGGCCTGCCCAAGAAGACGGCGCGTGCGCTGCTCGACATCGAGGACAAGGACTACGTGCCGATCATCCGCAACCCGCAGGCCACCACGGCCGAGACGGAGGCGGTGTTCTACTTCCCGGGATGTGGCTCGGAGCGCTTGTTCTCGCAGGTGGGCTTGGCGACCCAGGCCATGCTGTGGCACGCGGGCGTGCAGACGGTGCTGCCGCCCGGTTACCTGTGCTGCGGCTACCCCCAGCGCGGCTCCGGCCAGTTCGACAAGGCCGAGAAGATGATCACGGACAACCGCGTGCTCTTTCACCGCGTGGCCAACACGCTCAACTACCTGGATATCAAGACCGTGGTGGTGAGCTGCGGCACCTGCTACGACCAGCTGCAGGGCTACGAGTTTGACAAGATCTTCCCGGGCAGCCGCATCATCGACATCCACGAGTACCTGCTCGAAAAGGGCATCCAGCTGCAAGGCAAGGGCGCCTACCTGTACCACGAGCCCTGCCACAACCCCATGAAGCAGCAGGACTCGATGAAGACGGTGAAGGCGCTGGTGGGTGAACAGGTGCTCAAGAGCGAGCGCTGCTGCGGCGAATCCGGCACGCTGGGCGTCACCCGGCCCGACGTGTCCACGCAGGTGCGTTTCCGCAAGGAAGAAGAGATCCGCAAGGGCGAAGCCAAGCTGCGCGAAAGCGGCGCTGTGGGCCCGCAGGACAACGTGAAGATCCTCACCAGCTGCCCCAGCTGCCTGCAGGGCCTGAACCGCTACGAAGGCGACCTGAACAACGGCCTGCTCGAAGCCGACTACATCGTGGTCGAGATGGCGCGCGAGATTCTGGGCGAGAACTGGATGCCCGAGTACGTACACCGTGCCAACAACGGCGGCATTGAGCGGGTGCTGGTCTGATGACCTGCACCTTGTGCGCTGAAGACGGCGGCGCACTGGTCTGGCGGGGCGAGCGCCTGCGTGTCATCCGTGCGCAGGAGGCGGGGTTCCCCGCCTTCTATCGCGTGGTGTGGAACGCGCATGTGGCCGAGTTCTCCGACCTGGCCGCTGCCGACCGCGTGGATTGCATGGAGGCGGTGACGCTGGTGGAGCAGGCGCTGCGCCAGCACCTGTCACCCACCAAGGTCAACATCGCGGCGCTGGGCAACGTGGTGCCGCACCTGCACTGGCACGTGATCGC
>DATLGV010000405.1:0-3322 GCA_035540275.1 Acidovorax sp.
AGGGCGACCTGGTGGACCTGCAGCTGGGCCGCTACTGGATCGTGGGCAAAGACGGCAACGCGCTGACCGCCGGGCAGCGCCCCGTGCGCACCGTGCAGGCCCACAGCGGCGCGGCCGAGCTGGGGCCATATCGCCACTACATGCAAAAGGAAATCTTCGAGCAGCCCCGCGCGATTGCCGACACGCTGGAAGGACTGGCCGGCATCGTGCCCGAGCTGTTTGATGGCGCGGGCCAGCATGGCGAGCCCGGCGCTGCTGCCTGGCGCGTGTTCAAGGACATCGACAACGTCTTGATCCTGGCTTGCGGCACCAGCTATTACAGCGGCTGCACCGCCAAATACTGGCTCGAAGAAATCGCGGGTATCCCCACCCAGGTCGAAGTGGCCAGCGAATACCGCTACCGCACCAGCGTGCCCAACCCGCGCACACTGGTCGTCACCATCAGCCAAAGCGGCGAGACGGCGGACACGCTGGCGGCGCTGCGCCATGCGCAGTCACTGGGCATGCAGCACACGCTCACCATCTGCAACGTCGCCACCAGTGCCATGGTGCGCGAATGCAAGCTCGCCTACATCACGCGCGCTGGCGTCGAGATCGGCGTGGCCAGCACCAAGGCCTTCACCACGCAGCTGGCGGGCCTGTTCTTGCTGACGCTGGCCCTGGCGCAAAGCAAGGGCCGCCTGAGTGAAGAGCAGGAGGCCGCGCACCTCAAGGCCATGCGCCACCTGCCCGTGGCTCTGCAGGCCGTGCTGGCGCTGGAGCCCCAGCTCATCAGCTGGGCCGAAGACTTCGCGCGCATGGAGAACGCACTCTTCCTGGGCCGGGGTCTGCACTACCCCATCGCGCTGGAAGGCGCGCTCAAGCTCAAGGAAATCAGCTACATCCACGCCGAGGCCTACCCTGCCGGCGAGCTCAAGCACGGCCCGCTGGCCCTGGTCACCAGCGCCATGCCCGTGGTCACCGTCGCGCCCAACGACGCACTGCTCGAAAAGCTCAAGAGCAACATGCAGGAAGTGCGCGCCCGCGCCGGCGTGCTGTACGTGCTGGCCGACGCCGACACCCGCATCGAAAGCAGCGAAGGCATCCACGTGATCCGAATGCCCGAGCACTACGGCGCACTCAGCCCCCTGCTGCACGTGGTGCCGCTGCAGCTGCTGGCGTACCACACGGCCTGCGCGCGCGGGACCGATGTGGACAAGCCACGGAATCTGGCCAAGAGCGTGACCGTGGAGTGAGGGCCCTAATATTCCAGCCTAGAGTCTCGGTACCTGAAACGGTTTCACATAAAACCCGGGTTGCGCGGGAGATAGCGTGTCCAGCCGCCGCAATCGTGCGTCGACATCAGCACCATGGGAAGTGTGAATCGCATGCCTTGGCTGGCTGCGATCGCCAGTGCATCACTGGTCCCGGGAACGAACACGGAGATCTGCATTGCATTTCCTGCGACGGCCATTGCCAGCGCCGCCCTGAATGCGTGAGGCATCGCATGCCCGTGCCTGACCGCCAGGGGGCCTATATGACCCGTTGCGGCAACGTACGCGTAGCCGATGCGTTCGTCCCCATCCTGGAGGAAAACACCTTCCATTCGGGAATCGCCCTGCAGGTAGCGGTGATGCTTCTCTCGCGAAACACCCAGGGTTGCGACGTCGATTTGCCGCAGCAGCTCTAGATCGGCGGCAGTCGTCCGGATGGGAGTCGTTTGCAGCGCGGGGGCCTGCGCGTGATACGCCAAGGCCTCACGCTCGGCGCTGCACAAATGGAGGGGCACGCGAGGCAACAGGCCGTGCCGCACGTACAGTCCCTGAGACACGACATTGAAGGCAAAGGTGATCAGGCTCTTTTCGGTGGCACCGGCCTGACGCGCATGCTGCAGGGTGCGGTCCAGCAGTTCGTTTCCAATACCCAGTCCCTGCCGGTCGGGTGCAACAAACAATTCCGCCAGGAACCAGAGCCGGCCACAAACCCAGCTCAAGGCGAAGCCCACCATCTCGCCATCTTCCTCGGCCAGCCACACGCCGCGTGGGTCGTCTCGCAGGCAGAACGCCTGGAAATCCGGAGGCCGCGAAGTGGCGATCGATCCAAAGCCGTGGCGGCCGGCCAGATCGTTGATGCTGCGAGCAACCAGCTCTTCGGCGTGCGCCAATTCGTCAACATGTGCAGGTCGGACAACGAGCGACATGGGCAGCTCCTTTGTAACGGCCCTTGGATGTATAGCACAGGGTCACGAGAGAGCCAAGCCTTCGATCCATGGCGGCGTTTCGTCTGCTTCTTGCCGGGCGCCAGTCAGCGGCCAGCCGCGTCCCGCATGGATGCAGACCCCGAGATCCGGCGAACAAGGCAACGTATTGACTCTACTGTCGATTCGACGTAACCATCCATCATGAGTCCCGACATTGACGCCATGGATCGCGACCAATGGCAAGCCGTACCGCGCTTCTCGGCCGTGGCGTTGACAACATTGAGCGCATGGTTCATCTGGGTGCATTTCTTCACCACGGAGCAGTGGGTGTTCCTGCTCGACCATGCCAACCTGGCGTTGCATGAGGCCGGCCATCCATTGGTAGGGATTCTGTCGGGCCATCTGTCCGTATACGGCGGCACTCTTTTTCAAATCCTGTTCCCTCTCCTTTTCGTGCGTCATTTTTTGCATCGGCGGCACTCCATGGGCTGGGCGGCCTCCTTGGTGTGGCTGGGAGAGAACCTGATGAACGTGGGGCGCTACATGAAAGATGCTCGCGCTCAGCAGTTACCTCTGGTGGGGGGCGATCACGATTGGACTGAGATCTTCAGCCGGTGGGGTGTGTTGGCCAGCGATGTACGCATTGGCAACGCGGTGCGGTTTCTGGGCCTGTGCATCGTGCTTTACGCGCTCGTACAAACGTGGCGACGACGACGGCATTAGTCCGCGCTGAACAACGCGCAAGCCATTGCTCTGATTCGTGTTTCCTGGGCTTGATGGCTGTGCGATTTGCACGGTATGGTTTTGCCAGTCCCTGTTTTCTCGCAAATTCCTCCGAGCAATCCCATGGGGCCAAAGCCTTCACAGCCTCAGTCCGGTGAGTTGTTTCGTCCACGGCTGGACGAGCAGATCAGCATGTGGCACCAGTTCGAGCCGGTGGAGCACGCCTTCGACACGCCAGGGTTTGCGGTAAAGCCGCGCTACGGAGCCTATTAAGGTCTTAGAATCTATCCGTAAATTACGTTAACGTCTGCCGGTACTTTGCGGAAGGCAATGATGGCGGCGGCAAGGTGGTTGAGCGCCATGAAGCTGCGCTCGAGTTTTTCGTAGCGCACCAGCAGCTTGCGGAAGCGGTTGAACCAA
>DATLGV010000406.1:0-3030 GCA_035540275.1 Acidovorax sp.
CCAGCGCCCAGATGCTGGCGGGCAGGCGCTTGGCGGGGGAGGCGGGAGCTGTCATGGTGCGATGCAGGCGAGGGTGGGGCCGAGCGGCGGCTCAGGGGGCTGGCAGCAGACTAAAATCGCGGCCATTGTCGCCCAGCCCCTGCCAGGGAGCCGGTCGGTGATCACGCGCCGTACGCCACTTTGGCGCCGCGCCCGGCCGGAGTCATCGACGGCCCGTTGCCTTCCCACCCACTTGTGATGCCGCTGCTGATCCTCTTCCTGACCGCCGCTTCCGCACCTTCCGCCACGGTTCAGCCTGCGCTGTGCGGGTGCCGCGCATGACGATGAAGCAACTGGCGCTGGACATCGGCCTGGCCACCGGGCCGACCCTGGAGCGGTTTTTTGCCGGACCCAACGAGGCCGCGCTGCAGCACCTGCGCCTGGCCGCCGGGGCTGGCAGCAGCGAAGCCACGCGGTCGCCTGTGCCCACCTACCTGTGGGGCGAGCCGGGCAGCGGCAAGACCCATTTGCTCCAGGCCGTGCGCCAGGCCCTGCGCGAGCAGGGCTCCAGCGTGGGCTGGCTCGACCCCTCGGTGGGCGAGCCCCCCGATTTTGATGAAAGCTGGGCCGCCGTCGTCATGGACGATGTGCACCTGTACAGCACCGCCCAGCAGGCCACGGCCTTCAACTGGTTCGTCAACGCCATCAGCCCCGCCAGCGGCAGCCAGCGCTGGGTGCTGGCCGCGGGTAACCTGCCCCCCGCCGACCTGCCGCTGCGCGACGACCTGCGCAGCCGCCTGGGCTGGGGCCATGTGTTCCAGCTGCAGCTGCTGGGCGAGGCCGAGCGCCGCGCCGTGCTGCGCCAGGAGGCCGACGCACGCGGCGTGTTCCTGGGCGACGAAGTCATGGACTACATGCTCAACCGCTTCTCGCGCGACCTGGGCAGCCTGATGCAACTGCTGGACCAGCTCGATGCGTTTGCCCTGCGCACCCAGCGCGCCATCACGATCCCCTTGCTCAAGACGATGCTCGAATCGGAATGAAGCCGCGCCCCTCCTTTTGCCCTTTGTGACCCTGAATGACTACTGAAACCCGTCGCCTGCGGCTTGCGCTGTTTGACCTGGACCACACGCTGCTGCCGCTCGACTCTGACTACGAGTGGGGAGAGTTCACCATCCGCATCGGCTGGAACGACCCGGTGGAGTTCGCGCGCCGCAACGACGAGTTCTACGCGCACTACCAGGCCGGCACGCTCGACGTGCACGACTACGTGCGCTTTGCCACCGAGGCCGTGCGCCTGCGCGGGCCCGAGGCCGCAGCGGCGGCGCACCAGCAGTTCATGCGCGAGGTCATCACCCCCGCCATCCGGCCCCAGGCGCTCGACCTGATCCGCCAGCACCAGGCGGCAGGCGACGAGGTGCTGATCGTCACCGCCACCAACGAATTCGTGACCACGCCCATCGCCCAGGCACTGGGCGTGCCGCAGCTGCTGGCCGTGCAGCTGGTGCGCGACGCCAGCGGCTGGTACACCGGCGAGATCGACGGCATCCCGACCATGCGCGAAGGCAAGGTGCGCCGCATGGAACAATGGCTGGCCGAGCGGCAGCTCGGCTGGGCCGACGTGGAAAGCACGTTCTACAGCGACTCCATGAACGACGTGCCCCTGCTGGAGAAGGTGAACCACCCGGTCGCCACCAACCCCGACCCGCGCCTGCGCGCCCTGGCCCAGCAGCGCGGCTGGCGCATACTGGATCTGTTCGCGGCCCCCGCCAGCCAGGCGGCCTCCTGACCCCCTGCGCGCGCGCAGCCCCCTGATACCTCCCTACCCATGATCAAGAAGTTCATCGACAAACTGCTGGGCAAATCGACGCCCGGCGCCTCGGGCGGCAAGCCCCACTTTGGCAAGCGCGAAGAGGTGCCTGCCAGCGTGCACGGCATCAACCCCGAGCTGGTGGACCGCCGCGCCGCCGAGGTGGTGCAGACGCTCAAGGACGCGGGCTTCGAGGCCTACATCGTGGGCGGCGCCGTGCGCGACCTGCTGCTGGGCCTGCGTCCCAAGGACTTCGACGTGGCCACCAATGCCACGCCCGAGCAGGTCAAGGGGCTGTTCCGCCGCGCCTTCATCATCGGCAAGCGCTTTCGCATCGTGCACGTGGTGCACGGCCGGGGCCGCGAGCACGAGGTGATCGAGGTCTCCACTTTCCGCGCTTACCTCGACAACGCCGCCGCCGGCCAGGTGACGGGCAACGAAAAGACCAGCAAGGCGCAGCTGTCGGGCATGCAGCATGCCGTGGACGCCAGCGGCCGCGTGCTGCGCGACAACGTCTGGGGCCCGCAGGACGAAGACGCCACGCGCCGCGACTTCACCGTGAACGCCATGTACTACGACCCGGTGAGCCAGATCGTGGTGGACTACCACAAGGGCTTGCAGGACGCCAAGAAGAAGACGCTGCGCATGATCGGCGACCCCGCCACGCGCTACCGCGAAGACCCGGTGCGCATCATCCGCGCGGTGCGTTTTGCCGCCAAGCTCAGCCCGCTGGGCTTCACCATCGACGCCAAGTCGGCCGCACCCCTGGTGCAGTCACAGGCGCTGCTGGCCGAGGTGCCCCAGAGCCGCATGTTTGACGAAATGCTCAAGCTGCTGCAGACCGGCCACGCCATCGCCACCATCGAGCAGCTCAAGAAGCTGGGCATGGCCAAGGGCATCTACCCGCTGCTGGACGTGGCCGTGGAGCGCGCCGACACCCCGTTTGTGAAAGCCGCCCTGGTGGACACCGACCGCCGCGTGAACGAAGGCAAGCCCGTGGCCCCCAGCTTCCTGCTGGCCTGCGTGCTGTGGGAAGACGTGCGCAATGGCTGGCAAGAGCGCCTGGCCCAGCGCCAGCACCCGCTGCCCGCGCTGCAGGAAGCCATCGACGAAGTATTCGACAAGCGCATCGGCGACGTGTCGGGCCGGGGCAAGCTGGCCGCCGACATGCGCGAGATCTGGGTCATGCAGCCGCGCTTTGAAAAGCGCGTGGGCAACACGCCCTTTGGCATGGTCATGCA
>DATLGV010000407.1:0-4212 GCA_035540275.1 Acidovorax sp.
GTGTACAGCACCATGCAGTCCAGGCAGTGCAGGCATTCGCGGTGGTCGATGCGGCCGTCGGCATCAATCGCCTGGGCGCCGCAGCCCACGGCGCAGGCCTTGCAGCTGTTGCAGTCCTGCTTGCGCTTGAGGCCAAACCAGCGGAAGGTGCTGGGCATGGCCAGCGACGCGCCCAGCGGGCAGATGTACTTGCAGTAGGGCCGCTCGATGAAGATCGACACACCCAGGATGGCCGCCACGAACAGGCTGTAAGGCCAGGCCCGGTTCATCACGCCGACCAGGAAGGTGGTCTTGAACGGTTCCACCTCGGCCAGCTTTTCAGCGAGGCCCATGGAGAACATCGACACCACCAGCAGCCCGAAGAACACCGCGTATTTGACCCACTTGAGCCGGTCGTGCCACTTTTGCGGCAACTGGGTCTGGAACCGCTTGAGGCCGACCACCCGGGCGACCTTGTAGATCGCCTCCTGCAGCGAACCGAACGGGCACATCCAGCCGCAGAACAGCCCGCGCCCGAACAGGAACACGGTGACGATGATGAAGATCCAGAACAGGAAGATGAACGGGTCGGACAGGAACAGCGACCAGGTCCACTGGAACAGCAGCGAATGGAACCAGGTCAGCACCTGCGTGATGGAGGGCTGGGCCATGGCACCAAAGCCGATCCAGCCAATGCTGAGGGCCCAGAAGCTGTACTTGAAGCCGTTGACGGGCCACTTGTTCTTGTGGGTGGACAGGCGGGTGAGCTTCTCGCGCAGGGCATACACCACGCTCACGGCGACCAGCAGCACGGCGAACAGTGCAATCTCCACCGCAC
Source organism: Acidovorax sp. (assembly GCA_035540275.1). Taxonomy (GTDB): domain Bacteria; phylum Pseudomonadota; class Gammaproteobacteria; order Burkholderiales; family Burkholderiaceae_C; genus Acidovorax. The sequence continues at coordinate 818 of DATLGV010000407.1, forward strand.
GCGACTTCCACACGCGCACCCAGGGGGCGTCGGGTTCTTCGATGGTGGGGCGCCCGCCCTGCAGCGTGCTGGCGGGCAGCCAGTACGGTGTGTCAAAACTGGTGAAGCTGCGCGCACCGGTGGCGCGGTCCACACGGTTGCCCAGAAAGCTCAGCTTCCACGGATAGGCGGCCGAGAACGCGGGTGAGCGGATGATGAAGATGACCGATTCGTTGTAGCTGGGGGCACCTGCGGCCTCGACGCCATAGAGGTTGAGCGCGTCCAGATCACGGAAGGTGAATGAGTCTGCGCCCTGGCGCACCTGCACGCGGTCGTAAATGCCGCCGCGCACAAAGCCCGAGCCCTTGAAGGATTCCTTGCCGCCGGTGCGGATGATGAAGAAGGCGTGCTCGCCCTCCTTGAGCTGCAGACGCAGGTTGTTCCAGCCGTTTTCACCCAGCAGGCTCTTGCCCAGGTCGGGATGGTTCAGGTCGCCAAACCACAGCTCGATGAACGGGTCGGTCCCCTTGTCCAGATCCACTTGTTCGGGCAGCACGCGCAGGCGCTGTACGGTGCCTTGCTGTACCAGTTCGGCCCAGCTCAGGCGCTTGCCGGTTTCGGCATAACGGGCGGGTTCGCGCACCGTGGGCGCGAGGATGCCCACCTGCCGCGCCACGGCCGAGCCCGAGGCCATCATGACCTGGTTCTGCGCGATCACGGTGACGGTGGCGCCCGAGATGGCATCGAGGCCAATCACGTTTTCATCGGGCCTCGACTGGCCGACCTCGATCTTGTCGGCCACCGACTTTCCCAGGTACTGGGCGTTGAATTTGAGCAGTGCCGATTCAGGGATGCCCAGCAGCAGGATGGGCTCGGAATGCTTGAGCACCTTCACGCCCACAAAGCGGCCCTGCGTGTCCATGCCAATCAGCGTGACCACGGGCTTGCCGGAGTAGGCGGGGGTGTCGGTGATGTCGGTGGAGAGCATCACATAGCCCAGCAGCTTTTTCTGGGCCCCGTTGTTGTCGTAGGCCTCCACGTAGGGCGGCTGGCCCTTGCGTTCAGAAAAATGACGGGCGCCGGGAAACACGTCCTTGCACGGCACCAGCGCGCACAGGTCGCGCGCGGTCGAGAGCTCCGCAGGCAGCTCGGCCTCGTAGGCGCCTGCCGCAGCATGCGCGCGCGGCGCCAGCCAAAGTGCTGCCAACAAGACCAGAAGAAGCGTGGCGAACTGCCGACGGAGGGAGATCATGGGACTATCTTTTTGATAGCTGATAGCTGATAGCTGATAGCTGATAGCGCTTATTGATAATTCGCTAGAGCAATACTTTGCTTAAAAACTGGCACGGCCGACTCAACTGGCGCTGCCCAAACCAGGGCAGCCAAGCAAGGGCCGCCCCGCCGCGAGGGCTGCGTCCCCCTTCCCGGCGAAGCCGAGAGAAGGGGGAAGGCGCGCAGCGCCTCAGGGGGATGTCATCCTTCAACAATCATCCGCGTGCGCATTTCCAGGTGGAGTGCGTGGCAGAAGTGCGTGCAGTAGCACCAGAAAACGCCAGGCTTGTCGGCCACGAAGCTCACCGACTTGGTCTCCAGCGGGTTCACGATGAAGTTCACGTTGTAGTTCGGGATCGCAAAGCCGTGGGTCAAGTCTTCGATCTTGTCCAGGTTGGTCAGGATCAGCGTGACCTCGTCGCCCTTCTTGAGCTTGAACTCGCGCAGGCTGAAGGCCGGGGCTTGCGAGGTCAGCTTCACGGTGACCTTCTTGCCACTCCTGAACACGCCGGACTCCTTGGGGTCCTTGACGGCCAGCGGGAACTCGTCGAGCGTGTAGACCTGCTTGGGGCGCACCAGGTCGCGCTTGAAGATGATGAAGTCATGGGGCTCGCCGCGCACGGGGTGGTCGGCCAGCAGCACCATCTTCTCGCCCGAGATGTCGATGAGCTGTTCGTTCTCGGGGTGCAGCGGGCCCACGGGCAGGAAGCGGTCCTTGGAGAACTTGCAGCCCACGGCCAGAATCTTGCCGTCGGCGGCCTTGGTCTCGGACTGCGAGGCGTTCAAGTGGCCAGGCTGGTATTGCACGTCCAGGCGGTCCACCACGTACTTGGCGGTCTTGTCGCCCGCGTGGAACTTGATGGCGGCCTCCACGTTCCACTTCACGACCTGGCTGTCCAGGAAGAGGGTGGTGTAGGCATTGCCGCGGCCGTCAAACGCGGTGTGCAGCGGGCCCAGGCCCAGTTCCACCTCGGCCACGATGGCGGAATCGAGCTTTTCAAGCTTGCCCTCGAACCAGTCGAGCACCTTGGCCAGCTCGATCACGGTGCCGGTGGGCGAGAGCTTGCCGGCGCAGATGAAGTACTTGCCATCGGGGCTGGCGTTCACGCCGTGGGGGTTCTTGGGCACCGACACGTAGGCCGTCAGGGCCGTCTTGGGGTCCTTGTTGGCTTCGTGCGTGCCGTCCACCACGGGCACCTTGCTGGTGCCGATGGTCTTGAACTTGCCCGCCTTCACGGCGGCTTCGATGCGGGCCACGTTGAAGAACAGGCAGGCGTCGCGTTCGGCGGACATCATGTCCTCGTACTTCGCGCCCATCTCGGTGTTGTACTGGTTGGTGGCGGCCAGCTTGCCGTCATACGACGTCGCGACCAAATCGCAGTTGCCGTCGATCAGCACCTGCCAGCGCACTTCCATGGTTTCTGCATCGACGCAGCTGAACATGGAGCGGTATTTGCTGGCGTCTTCGGTGCCCGTGTTGGGCATGGGGATCGCGAACTCACCGCCGCAGAACACGCGGGTGGTGTAGTTGATGGCGGGGTCCACCGGGTCGGCCTTGTCCGGGAAGATCCCGTGGAAGCCCTGCACGTTGGGCAGCTTGGTGATCTTGTCGCACACGAAGTAGTCGAGGCGGATGCGTGCGACGCGGCTGTTGATCTTGTCGTTGATCCAGGCGTAGCGGCCGTCGTAGTTGCCGTCCTTGTACGAGGCGTGGGTGTGGTGGGTGTCTGCCACCGTGTATTCGAGGTGACCGTCGGCCTTGGTGCCCATCACGGCCTTGGATTCGTTGGTGATGCCCCAGCCCACCAGAGCGTCAGGCACGAAGCAGGGGATGCGGGTGATTTCGCGGCCCGAGGGCAGGCCCAGCACGCGCATGTCGCCCGTGTGGCCACCGCTCCACAGACCGTAGTAAGTGTCCAGCTCGCCGGGCTTGAGGTGCGGGTTGGCGCCCGTGGCGGCATGGCTGGCCGCAGGGGCTGCCGGAGCCGGGGCCGCTGGTGTGGCAGCGCTGGGCTTGTCGTTGCAGGCGGCGACGCCTGCGGTCAGGCCCACCAGCGCTGCCGTGTTGATGAAGCTGCGTCGGCCCAGGCCAGCAGCGGGAAGGGAACTGTCTTTTCTCTCGGTCATGGTTTTCCTCTTGGGGA
>DATLGV010000408.1:0-7335 GCA_035540275.1 Acidovorax sp.
ATGTCGGGTTGACTCGCTTTTTCGTCCTCCTCGGTGTCGCTGGAAGGTTCGCAAGGATCTAGACTCTCCGGCATATCCGCACATTCGGGGGACAGCTTCAAGAGCGTCGCTTCCGTCTCACCGGTGCCAGATTCCATCACTTGGTGGTAGGTTTGTGGTCCAACACACGAAGCGCGTGCTGCCTCCAGCAAATGTGTAACCAATCCGAATGCGGGACTGGTCGGAGCCATAATTTCCCGAATCGCTTCGAGCTCTCGGGTTGATGCAAGGTCGACGGTGAGCAGCTTCTCCCAATCTCGACCGCGCCGACCTTTTTGCTGATGAGCTCTACGAAGGGTCAGCAATCCGGCGACTAACTGCGCTTGAAGAGCCGATCGTTGTTCTGCTCCCACTGCAATGGACCGACCTATGATTGCGGTGAAACCGAACTCAACGCCTTCCGTCGCCGAAGGACCCCAGTCCAAGAAGCTTTTGAGAAGCTGCGATATTTCAAGTGGATGGTTCGATAAACGAACTGCCCATTTTTGATCGATAGCAGCTATATTGTTGAACGAACTGGCTAAATCGTCAGCAATGCGCAACCACTCCTTCAGCGGAGCGTCTGGCCAATTTTCGGCTGCGGCCTTTAAACAAGTTCTGATTACTGACAGAGCGGGGCGAGCACCTTCGTGCGATGCGGGGACGCCAACTGCGACCAATAGTGCCTGCGCATCGGCGGTAATTGACGGATGACCTGAGACTGCTTCCATGCGAAAGATTTTCGCGAAAGACCCCTTCAAAACGGGTGTCGAAATGCGCCCGCATTGGGCGCATTTCGACGGAACTGTCTTATCGAGGCGTCGATCAACGTCTTTTGACGCCGTTTGGGGTGGATTCTCAAGTGCCTGGATTCCGCTCCGAGCAGCGTGACAGCTGCCTGCCTCGGAGGGAGATTGTCCCGACTTCAAGGAACAGGCAGGTATTGGAAAGCGGGGCGCGTTCCGCTTGAATCGGCGACGGCGAGAGGGCTTGAACGGCTGCCCAAAGGTCGGGTTCTTGCTGATGCCAGTGACGTGCTCTATGAGGCATAACGTGACAGTCTTCGAGGCTGCGAGGGGTTAGTTGGTGAGCCGTGTCACGCCTGACGTCCCCATTTACAGAGGAAGAGCACGCAATGCCACGATTGAAACCGAACGACCTACTCGCACGGTTTGTCGCCTCATAACCCAAAGTTCTCGCGCAACCAAAACATAGCAGTCCTTGCTAAAGCAAAACGCCCACTACCCAGTGGGCGTTTTTGTTTGTGCGCACCATGGTCAGCCCGCTGGGCGACGCATGGGCGGATTGGTTCAGCGATCACCTGTCCAGGCTGCCCCCGGGGCTGCCCAGACCGCCGTGACATCTCCGGCGGGCTCAATGCGCAAAAAGATCCGCCTTGGCGGCTTTGGTGATGGCCACCACGCAGGGGTGGGTGATGCGCCGCTCGACCGAGATGGCAAAAAACTCCTCGACCAAGTCTGAAGAGCGCCCAATCACCTCCACTCCGAACTGGGCCGTCGTCTCCTCGTCCAGTACGGAGGGGGATGTGAAAATTCCACGGCCTTCACGTCCGAACGCATTCATCAATGCGCTATCGTCAAACTCACCAACCAGACGCGGTTGCAGGTGATGCTTGTTCAGCCAGTGGTCGAGTTGCTGGCGCACGGACGACATGGGGCCCTGGATAAGCATGGGCGCCCCATGCAGGCACTGCGGGAACGGCCCTTCCAGCTGCGCCCGCAACGCCGGTGCGCACAGAAAACTCATGCTGCTGGTGCCCAATGGGTGGTTGAATGCCTTGACGCCGATCTTGTTGGATACGGGCTCGTCGGCCAGCACCAGGTCCAGCCGGTGCAGGCTCAACTGCGCAATCAATTCGGGGAACTTGCCTTCGTGGCAGGTCATGTGCACGCGCTGCGGCATGCCCAGCGCGGGCTCCAGCAGGTGGTAGGCGACTGATTTGGCGATCGAGTCGGCCACGCCCACCCGGAACTCCAGGGGCTTCTCCTGCCCGCGAGCCAGCCGGATGGATTTCTCCAGCTCGTCCCCCAGCGCAAAGATCTGCTCGGCATACCCCAGGGCCACGCGGCCTTCACTGGTCAGCTCCAGGCCGCGCCCGCGCTTGCGGAACAGGTCGTGACCGAGCCACTCCTCCAGCTGCTTGATCTGGCCGGACAGCGTTTGCGGCGTGGTATTGAGCTGCTCGCCCGCACGCATGACCCCGCCTGCCTTGGCCACCGTCCAGAAATAACGAAGGTGCTTGAAGTTCATGGCATGTTCAATACTTCGGTTAATTCGAAGAATAAATCGCAATAAAACGAATATACGCGAAGTGTGAAAGCCTCTACATTGACGTTGGGTGGCTTCCGTGGCGATCTGCGCCGCGGTCTGGAGCTGCCTGTGTTCACAAGGAGTAGCAACGATGCGTATCACGACCCGAGGACAGCTGGCGGTATCCGCCATGACCGACCTGGCCCTGCGCCAGAAGATGCGGCCTGTACCCTTGTCCACCATCAGCACGCGGCAGGGGATCTCTCTGTCGTACCTGGAGCAGCTGTTCAGCGCACTGCGCCGTGCCGGCCTGGTGGAGAGCACCCGGGGGCCCGGCGGCGGCTATACGCTGGCGCGGCCGGCAGAGCAGGTGTCGGTGGCTGAAATCATCCTGGCGGTGGAGAACCTCAAGACCGACGAGCTGCAGAACCTGGGGCCCGGTCAGGCCGCCCAGGTCAAGTCCATGACGGGCGAGCTGTGGACCAGCTTCAACTCCCGGGTGACGGAATACCTGCAGTCGGTGACGCTGCAGGACTTGGTCGCGCGGGCACTGGAGCAGGGCACGGTCGTGGAGGACAAGGCGCCCCCCGCTGCCCGGACCAAGCTGCCCCTGGCGCCCAAGCCCCGTCCCCTGATGGCGCGGGTCAATGTGCCCAACTCGGTGTTTGCCCTGGGTAGCATGCCGATCCTGCAGCGCCGCTGATACGGCTTTGCCTTCAAATGGTTCACTTCGTTGGTTCGCCTTGCCGTGCCAGAGCACTGTCTGCCGCTTCCCGCCTTGTTATCCGATTGAAGGCAAGACCGTATGAAACGCTCTGGCAGGAGCAGGATGGCGGCCGACGCGAAGGTGTCGCTCAGGTTGCGTACACGGCGTCCAGCGAGCGAAAGCCCTTGATCTCGATCGGATTGCCGCAGGGGTCGTGGAAGAACATTGTCCACTGCTCGCCGGGCTGGCCTTCAAAGCGCACCTGCGGCTCCAGCACGAAGGCGGTGCCGGCGGCCTTCAGTCGCGCGGCCAGTGCGTGCCAGTCGGGCAGTTCCAGAATGGCGCCGAAATGCGGCATGGGGACCAGATGGTCTCCCACATGCCCGGTGCGGGCGCTGGCAAACGGCGTGCCCAGGTGCAACGAGATCTGGTGGCCGAAAAAATCGAAATCCACCCAGGTGTCGGTGCTTCGGCCCTCCTGGCAGCCCAGCACGCCCCCATAAAAGCGGCGGGCGGCATCCAGGTCGGTGACGTGAAAGGCGAGGTGAAAGAGGCTGCGCATTTCGCAAAGGATAGCAGCCGCGGCCCCTCCGTGGGCGCGACAGGGGGCGTCAGGCGGCCGATGGATCGGCGGCCATGTTGTCGAACTTCTTGAAATACTGGCGCGCCATCGCCACCAGCTGCGCATCCGTCGGGTGGTCGGCCGCCACCGAATCCACCACCACGCCGGCCACGGCCGCATGGTGTTTGGCGGCCCAGTCCCGGAACTGGTTGCGCACCAGGCCCGGGCCTGTCAGCAGCACCTCGCGGGTGTGGGCCAGTGCCTGGGCCACGTCGGCGAAAAACGGCGCGAGGTCGTCAGCCTTGCCCTGGTGCTTGTGGTGGCTGCGCGACTTGATGCGCTGGGCCTCGGCGTGTTCGCGGTCGAACATCACCACATGGGCTTCGGATTGGTCCATCCAGACAACGGCGTGAAAAGTGCTCATGAATCGGCTTTCTTGAAGTGATGGGTGATGGCAAAAGCGGGAAGGAGGGGCCTCAATGCGCGAACCTGCTCACGCAGCGTGCGGGTGCTGCTCGGCCTTTTCCTGGCAGTGCACGCAGCGTGCAGCCTCGGGGGTGGCGTGCAGGCGGGCGGCCGTGATGTGGGCGCCGCAGTCGGTGCACTCGCCATAGGTGCCTGCTTCGATGCGGGCCAAGGCGGCTTCGACGGCCGCCAGGTGCGCGGTTTCGCGTTCGCCCAGGGCAAATTCGAGTGCGCGCTCGGTAGCCACCTGGGCGCGTGGGTCTTCAGGCTGCCCAAAGTGGTCGGCCGCAGCCTCGGCGCGGCCGATGACACCGCCGCGCTGCGCGGCCAACTGGGCCAGCAACTCGGATTGCTGGGCCAGCAACTGTTGGCGGAACGGGGCGGCCAGGGTCTTGTCCATGCGGGTCTCCTCGGGGTGATCGGATACCTGCATGGTGCGCCTGTGTGCGGCGCTCTGGGTTGACCAAGGTCAAGGAACGGCGCGCGGCGGTGTCCCCGCCCTGGGGGCACCGCTGCGGGGCCAGCTCAGCGCTTGGGCGGGCGCGCCAGCATCTCGGCGGTGCTGGTCTTGCGGTCCGCGTTGACACGCTGCACATGGGGGCGTTCGGCCATGCGGGCCAGGTACTCGCGCACGGGCAGGTCGGCCAGATAGTCGCGGCCGTAGATGATCTTGGTGGCGGAGCTCACCAGTGGCAGGTGCACGATGGCGGCGCAGTCGGCCATCGTGAAGGTGTCGCCAGCCACGTAGGGGCTGAATTTCGCCAACTGGCCAAAGGCAGCGATGTTCTTCTGCAGCTGCGCGCCCACTTTTTCCTTTGCGGTGTCGCTCACCGTGCCGCCGAAGAATGCCTGGGGATACAGGTTGCGTGCCACCAGCTCCAGGTGCAGTTCCAGAAAGGTGGTCAGCTCGCGCACCTTGGCGGCCTGGAAAGGGTCGGCCGGGATCAGCGCGGGCATGGGGTGGGCGGTTTCGATGTAGTCAGCGATCACTGCCGATTCGCACAGTGCGCCTTGCGGCGTGCGCAGATAGGGCACCTTGCCCAGCGGGCTGGCGCTGCGGTCGGTCTCACCCACCCAGGCCAGTTCCTCGGTGAACGGCAGGCCTTTTTCGAGCAGGGCCAGCTTGACCTTGTTGTAGTAATTGCTGGCCGAAAAGCCGCAGAGTGTGAGCATGGGGGTGTCTCCGATGGGATGGTGAATGCAGCCCGCATCCTAGGTGCGGACGAGGGCGCAGTCCGTCGCGCAGATGACCCCGGTCAAGGAGTGTGCGCTCCGGCCCCCTACAATCCGCACCCATGGCTCCCCTGCAAACCATCCGCAGCCTTTGCTGGCTCGCCCGCCTTGTGCTGGCGTGGTTTGTGTTGTCTCTGGGGGTGGCCGCGGCGTCGCCGCTGGTCAACCCGCAGGCCATGGAGCTGATCTGCTCGGGCTCGGGCGCCATCAAGGTGCTGGTCAAGACCGACGACGGCGCCAAGGAGCTGTCCAGCCATACGCTGGACTGCCCGCTGTGCGCACAGGTGGGCGCTCCCCCTCCCGCATCGCAGGCCCAGCTGCCTGTGGTTCATCCCCTGGCGCATGCCCTGCGCCCCATCCCTGCCGCGCACCTTGCTGCGCGCACGGCCGCGCCGCTGCCGCCGCGCGGGCCCCCATCGCTCTCCTGAAATAGCTATTGATTCGATAGCTGCTGGCGCTTGATTCACATGCGCTTGCAGCCTATTTGGCTTGATTTTCAGGAGTTTCCATGCGCAAAAGCCGCAGGGCGCTGGCCGTGGCCAGTGCCTTTCCCCTCGCACTCTGCGTGGGTGTTTCCGCGTTCGCCCAGACCGCCGACAGCACCGGCCGCAGCAACGCCCCCGTCAAGGAACTGGGCGTGGTCACCATCAGCGGTGGCCAGCCCACCTCGCTGCCCACGCAGATCCCCACCACCATCGAGGGCGTGACGCGCGAGCAGATCGAGCACTCGATCAACGCCACAGACAGCGAAGACGCCCTCAAGTACCTGCCCAGCCTGCTGGTGCGCAAGCGCTACATCGGGGACTACAACCACGCCGTGCTGTCCACCCGCGCCTCGGGCACCGGCAACCCGGCGCGGTCCATGGTGTTTGCCGACGGCATCTTGCTGAGCAACTACCTGGGCAACGGCCCCACCAACGCGCCGCGCTGGATGCTGGTTACGCCCGAGGAGATCGAGCGGGTGGACGTGCTCTACGGGCCCTTCTCTGCAGCGTACGCGGGCAACTCGGTGGGCGCGGTGGTGGACTACGTCACGCGCATGCCGACCAAGTTCGAGGCGCACGGGCAGGTCAGCACCCAGCACCAGCCGTTCGACCTGTACAACACCAGCGGCACCTACGGGGGCAAGCAAGTCAGCGCATCCGTGGGCAACAAGAACGGCGACTGGTCCTGGTTCCTCAATTTCAGCAAGACCGACAGCGAAGGCCAGCCGCTCACCTTCCCCACGCGCCTGGTGTCCGCAGGCACTGCGGGCAATGCGGGCACGCCCGTGACGGGAGCGGTGCCGGGCAACAACCGCAGCAACCAGCCCTGGTACCTGCTGGGCACCGCCACGCAGTACCACACGCAGCAAGACCACATCAAGGCCAAGATCGCTTACGACTTCTCGCCCACGGTGCGTGCCGCCTACACCTTTGGCTGGTGGCACAACGAATCTGAAGGCCGCCCCGCCAGCTACCTGCGCGATGCCAATGGCAACGCGGTCTACAGCGGCACGGTCAATATCAATGGCCGCTCGTTTGCGCTCACGCCCACCGACTTCAACGTCTCCAACGAAGACCTCACGCATTTCATGCACGGTCTGTCGGTCAAGAGCCGCACGCAGGGCGTGTTCGACTGGGAGGTGGCCGCCAGCCTGTACGACTACCAGACCGACACCCTGCGAGCCGCCGCCGTGGCACTGCCTGCGGCGCTGAACGGCGGGGCCGGGCGCATCGTCAACAGCCAAGGCACGGGCTGGAACACGCTGGCGGCCAAGGGCACCTGGCGGCCCGACGGCGTGCAGGGTGCGCACATCGTGGACTTTGGCCTGCAGCGTGACAGCTACCAGCTGCGCACCATCGAGAACGCCACGACCAACTGGATCAACGGTGCCGCAGGTGCCCGCAACCAGGCCTTCAATGGCGACACGCAACTGCTGGGCCTGTGGGCGCAAGACACCTGGAAGATCGCGCCAAAGTGGAAGGCCGTGCTAGGCGCCCGCGCCGAGCGCTGGAGTGCCAGCAACGGCCAGACCGGCAATGCCACCACCACCGTGAGCCACCCTGAGCGCAACGAAACCTACGTCTCGCCCAAGGCC
>DATLGV010000409.1:0-4771 GCA_035540275.1 Acidovorax sp.
AGGTTACACGCTGGTGGGGGCCGGGCGGGGCCGTTTGCAGCGGGTTTGGTGCCGCCACGACAACGCCAGGGTTGTGTGCCTGGGGTGATTCCTGGGCGCCGGGTAAACTATAGGGTTTTGCCGCGCGGAGCGACCCACGGCAAATATCCTCCCAACCCACACACAAAGGTAACCCCCATGGGCGCGCAGTGGAAAGCAAAAGGCAAGGCTCTGGTAGCCGATGCCAAGGGCAAGCTGTTTGGCAAGCTGGTCAAGGAAATCACCGTGGCCGCACGCGGCGGCGCCGACCCCGCCAGCAACGCCCGCCTGCGCCTGGTGGTCGAGCAGGCCCGCAAGGCATCGATGCCCAAGGACACGCTGGAGCGCGCCATCAAGAAGGGCTCGGGCACAGGCGCCGACGCCGTCAATTACGAGCGCGTGATCTATGAGGGCTTTGCTCCGCACCAGGTGGCCGTGATGGTCGAATGCCTGACTGACAACGTGAACCGCACCGCCCCCGAGATGCGCGTGCTGTTCCGCAAGGGCCAGCTGGGCACATCCGGCTCGGTGGCCTGGGACTTCAACCATGTGGGCATCATCGAGGCCGAACGGGTCAACGCCGATGCCGACCCCGAGCTGGCCGCCATCGAAGCCGGTGCGCAGGACTTTGAGGCAGGCGACGAAGAAGGCACCACCGTCTTCTGGACGGACCCCACCGACCTGGATCTGGTCAGCCGCGCGTTGCCCGCCCATGGCTTCACGGTGCTGACCGCCAAGCTGGGCTACAAGCCCAAGAACCCGGTGAACCCTGCCAACCTCACGGCCGAGCAACTGGAGGAGGTCGAGAACTTCCTGGCCGCCATCGATTCCAACGACGACGTGCAAAACGTGTTTGTGAGCCTGGGTGGCTGATGCCAGCGGGCTGGCGCTGGCGCAGGTACTGCGTGCGGCGTTGCGCAGCAGGCCACCCCTTGCCTTGACGAACCCATCCACTGCTTCATGACTGCTGACCACTACGCAGCCCTCGGGCTGGCGGCCAACGCGTCGCTGGCGGACATCAAGAAGGCCTTTCGCCAGAAGGCTTCGTTCTACCACCCCGATCGCAACACCGCCCCTGACGCGGCCCAACGCTTTGCCGAAGTGCAAAAGGCCTACGAGGTGCTGTCCGACGACGACGCCCGCCAGGCCTACGACGACAACCGCCGCCGCAACCTGCTGGATGACCCGCTGCAGACCGCGCAAGAAATCTGGCAAGCCTATAGCGCGCGCATTCTTTCCTCTTCCTCTTCTCCCCTGTGAAACTTTCTCCTTACTTTCATGACCTGCGCTCGGCCTACCAGGCCGAGCTGGACGACCTGGTGTCCGACTCCGAAGGCAACGATGTGCTGCGCAAGCGCCTGGCCGAGAAGCGCAACGAGATCGCCTTTCTGGTGCAGATGATGGAGCTGGCCCCCGAGATGGTGGCCGTGGTGTTTCACCGGGGGTTCCGCTTTACCCAACCTGCTGCTGTCGAACACATGCTGGGCCTGCCGGTGGATGCCTTGCCCGACTGGCACAGCCTGACCCACGCTGTGGCGCTGGAGCCCTGGGCGCAGAGCCTGGCGCAGACCGTGCTGCGCGAGCCGCAGGGCGCACGCTTTCTGGCTGTGGCCGCGGGCCTGGAATACCTGCAGCAGCACGCCCGCATGGCCCCGGCCGCTGCCGCGCATGGCGACAGCGATGCCGAGGACGACAGTGAAGACGCCGCCGAGCACGACGACGACTACAGCGCACTGAGTGCCGACGACGCGGTGGACCCACACAACAGCCGTACGCGCGAAGAGGCCAGCGCCAACTGGCTGGCCGACGCAGGCTTCGACCGCAAGGAATGACCCCATGAGCAGCAGCAACCAACACCTGGCCCTGATCACCAAGACCACCAGCCTCATCGCGGCCGGTGACATCGTGGGCGCCGAGTCGGCCCTGGCCGAGCTGGCCGACACCGACGGCGACGGCGCGCTGATGGTGGTGCTGGACCAGCTGGCACCCAAGGACATCCTGGCCGTGATGCGCGAGTACGACGACTCCAAGGCATCGGTGGTCAACATGCTCGTCACGCCCGAGCAGTTTGCGCGCGCCATGGTGCTGGAGAAGCAGTACAAGGACCTCACCCACACCCACCTGCGCAACATGGTCAACGCCGTGGTCTTCCGCGACGATGCCGACCCGGTGGAATTCCTCACCGCCATCGGCGACCTGGAAGGCGGCGCAGAGGCCCTGGCCAACTACTTTGCCGAAAAGTGGAGCCGCATCGAGGCCTTTGCCCGCACCGGCACGTTCGACGCCACGGAAGACTACGGCGTCACACTGAGCGACGACGAGCTGCTGGCCTCGGGCTACGTGCAGCCGCGCGTGGACCTGGACGAGGTGGCCGACCGCGACTGGATGCAGATGGCCTGGCTGCTGCGCTACGAGTGCCGCGACCTGTTCATCGAAATGCTGCTGGTGCTGCGCGCCAAGGCCCGCGCGTTTGACCTGGGCCTGGAAGAGGGCGACGAGACCCCCGCCGAGGAAGACGACGGCAAGTTCGAGACCAGCGAGACGGATCGTGGCAAGGCCACGCCTGCGGCCCGCGCCTCTGACGAAGAATCCGCTATCTAGAGAACAACCCCCTGAGGCGCTGCGCGCCTTCCCCCTTCTCTCGAATCACTGCGTGATTCGGGAAGGGGGACACCGCCCTCGCTGCGGGGCGGCCCTTGCTCGGCGGTCCTGGCCCGGGGCCGCGCCAGTTGTAAAGAGCGTGAGCAACGCTATGGAGTACCTGCATGACCTTGCCCCCTACGACTGCTTCTGATTCGCCGGCGGGCGTCAATGCCCTGCAACTCCACGACGCGCGCCCTTTCTTTGAAAAGGCGCTGTTGTACGGCGTGCAGCACGGCATCCTCGAAGCGGACCGGCTGGCAACCATCCACACCGATGCGCCCAAGGGCATGGTGCAGATTGCGCGCTACTTTGGCAGCGAGTTCCTGCGGCCCGAGCTGGAAAAAGCGCGGGACCGCATGGTCAACCTGATCAGCCTGTACCTGCTGGAGACCACGGACGGTGACTTGGCCAAGGCGGCCGTCTCGTTGCGCGACAACTCCTTTCTGTCGCGCTCCAAGGGTGGCTCCGACATGCTCAAGCGGCTGATCGCCATGCCCGAGAGCAGCAACTTTGGCATGGCCGGGTATGCCGATGCAGAGACCCCGCTGCTCGCTGCCTGGTCGCTGCGCAGCCATGCCGACTACCGCGCTGAACTGGCCCGCCGCAGCCAGATCGCCCAGGCCATTGCTGCCGCCGAATGGCTGGCCGCGCAGTACGACCTGGACACCGACGAGCTGGAATCCGCAGGTGCCGATGCCGAGGCCGTGATCCGCACAGGGCTGTTGATGCAGGCTCTGGACCCCAAGACCATGGCGGCGGGTGAGTGGCCCAGCGCCCCGGCGTTGGACAAGCTGGTGACCGCATTGCGCAAAAAGAAGGTGCCCCTGCCGACAGCGCTGCGCTTGCCCCCCGGCGTTCCCGCAGAGCTGCGCGACGTGCTGCAAGCCCAGTGCGCCCCAGTGCTGGCCGACCTGCCCAGGCTGCTGCAGTCCGCTGCGCCATTGCGCACGCTGTTGCGTCCCATGGGGGCTTTCAGGGCGCGCTACTTTTTGCTGGACGACCCTCTGGCCGAGGTGGATGGCTTTCACCGCAGCCTGGACGCACTGGAGGACGACGACGAACCTCCGCAGCCCGCCAGCAAGACCTGGACGAAGGCGACAGCAGGCAACGAGGACGAGCATTCCCTGCTCACGCTGTTCCTGTGCCTGGCCGCTGGCGCGCCCAAGAAGACGCTGCTGACCGAGAAAACCGCCGCCAGCCTGGTGCGCAAGATACGCAAGTCTGGCCTGCAGCCCGAGCTGGCGGCCGATTTCATCCGCAGCCACGCGGCAGCCGCCTTTCAGCAAGACTACCTGGCCCTGTGGTCCGGTTTTGTGCAAGAGGCCCAGGCCACGCTGACCAGCGACCGCGACTACCAGATGCACGACGCACTGGCGCTGCTGCGGCGCGAATGCCACGTGGTGGGTTGACAGGTGCGCCCATAGGCCGAGCGAGGGGGCGGCCTGAGAGGCTCCAGGCACTAGCTCAAGCACTGAATGGATGCCCGCAAAAGAGTCGCGGGGCAGTCAAGGCTCTCGGTTACCATTGTTAACGTTGACAGTCATTGCATAGCCTGCAAGCCATAGCAGCCTGGCGTTGGGCGATGGCGTCGCGTTGTGAGCCTTATTGCCATCGTCTGTCTGTACCCTCTGTGCACAGCCCCACCCTCCTTATCGTCGCGGCCATTCTTGCAGCGCTGGTCACTGGCGTTTTGTCCGCGGTGTGGCTCTTCAACAGACGCATTCCCGGGCTTCGGTTCTGGGCGCTGGCACTGTTCTGCGCCACCGTGTTTTGCATCAACCTGCTGCTGCGCGACCATGTGCCGCTGCCCTTGTCTGTAGTGCTGGCGCAGCCTTCCGTTGCCCTGACTGCCTATCTGTGCCTGCTGGGCGCACGCGAGTACATGGGCAGGACGCCCTTGGGGCATGGTGTTGCTGTGCTGGCCTTGGCGCTTCTGCTGGCGACAGCCTTGTTTTTTACGCTAGTGAAACCGAACTTGCAGGTGCGCATCGTGTTGACGGGTCTGGTGCCTGGGGTGATGTTCATTGCGGCCGCACACACGCTGGCACGCGGTGGTTTCCGCAAGGTGCCCGCCCGCTACCTGTTTGCGGCCACGGTGGGCGTGCACGGA